>NZ_BAAAUG010000077.1:153797-198679 GCF_039533825.1 Streptomyces rectiviolaceus | reverse complement strand
GCCGATCGGCAGGGACTCGCGCTCCCGCAGCCAGCGGGTGGCCCCCAACAACCTCATGGCCAGCGTGTCGATGTCGAAGACGTTCGCCCGGTCGGCCTCCTCGGCCTGCGTGAGCAGGTCGAAGAGCAGCGTGCCGAGCCCCGCCTCGCGCAGGGCCGACGCCACCGATCGATTGCGCGGGCTGTGCCGGCTGCTGCCGGAGCCGTGGGCGAACATCACCACCGCCGGGGCTCCTTTGGGAAGGGCAAGGTCGCCGATGAGGCGGATCCCGCCCGCATCCACGTCGACCTCGACCTCGGACTCCACCTCGACAGGGCCGGGCGCGCCCCGGTCGTGCGGCCGGGCGACCGTGGCCTGCGCCAGGCACGCGATCACTTCCTCATCGGTGGTCTGCGAGAAGTCCCGGTACCACTGGCCCACGGAGCCGAAGAGGTCCGGTGTGGACAGGCACACCACCTCGTCCGCCACCTGACGCAACCGGTCCACCGTGTCCGCCGGCGCCGTCGGCACCGCGAGCACCACGCGGGCCGCGCCCTGCGCCCGTGCGACCCGGCACGCGGCCGCGGCCGTGGCACCGGTCGCGATCCCGTCGTCCACCACGATCACCGTGCGGCCCTCGACCACCACCCGAGGCCGCCCGTCGCGGTAGCGCCGCGCACGCCGCAGCAGCTCCTGTTCCTCCTTGCGCTGGACCGCCGCGATCTCGTCCGGCCGGAGGCCGCAGCGGCGCACGATCTCGTCGCTGAGGACCCGCACGCCGCCCTCGCCGATCGCGCCGAACCCCAGTTCCTGGCGGTAAGGGACGCCGAGCTTGCGGACCACGATCACATCGAGTGGTGCGCCGAGCGCCCGCGCCACTTCGAAGGCCACCGGTACGCCGCCTCTGGGCAGACCCAGGACAACCGGCTCTTCTTCCTTCAGACGCCGAACCGCTTCAGCGACGCGGCACCCGGCATCCACCCGGTCGATGAACAGCACAGTGCTCGCCCCATCTCAGGGGACAGAAGGGACACCCCTCTCTCTTCGGAGTAACTCCGTTCGCGGCGTTTCGCAACCGGGGGCGACTGGGGCCCCGGATCCCGTACCCGCTGCGAGGCCGTACGCGGGTGGCTACCGTCGGTCGTATGGAACAAGTCGGCGCGGTCCTGATCGACATCGACGGCGTGCTCACGGTCTCCTGGGAGCCACTGCCCGGGGCCGTCGCGGCCCTGGAGCGGCTGTGTGCCGCGGGGCTGCCCTTCGCACTGGTCACCAACACGACCTCGCGTACCCGCGCCTCGATCGCCGGACGCCTCGCGGAAGCGGGATTCCCCGTCGGCGCCGACGACATCCTCACGGCGCCCGCCATCACCGCCGCGTATCTGCGCGAGCACCACCCACGGGCCCGTTGTCTGCTGCTCAACGCGGGTGACATCCGCAGCGACCTGACGGGCGTGACGCTCGTCGACGAGCCGGACGCGGCTCCGGACCGGGACGTGGATGTGGTCGTCATCGGCGGCGCCGGCCGCGAGTTCGACTACGCGGCCCTCAACCGCGTCTTCCGGCACCTGCAGCGCGGAGCCCGCCTCGTGGCCATGCACCGGAACCTCTACTGGCGTACCGCCGACGGCCTCGATCTCGACACCGGCGCCTTCCTGCCGGGCCTGGAGCGGGCCGCGCGGGTCGAGGCAGAGGTCACCGGCAAACCGGCGGAGGCGTTCTTCGCCACCGCACTCGCCCACCTCGGCGCCGACCCGTCCGCGACGCTCATGGTCGGCGACGATATCGAGTCCGACGTAGTCGCCGCCCAGCGCTGCGGGATCACCGGCGTCCTCGTCAGAACCGGCAAGTACCTGCCCGAGACCCACCGGGCAGCCACCGGCAAGCCGAACCACGTCCTCGACTCCTTCGCCGCCCTGCCCGGCCTCCTGGAACACCTGTCCACAAGCTCCGGCTGAGGCCGCTGCGGCGCCCGTCACACCCCGGATCCGGTGCCGCTCAGCTCGGCATCGACTCCAAGAAGGCGGCCGCCGCCGGTGAGTTCCGCGTCCGGCTCCACACCAGGCGCTCCTCGCGGACCGGCCCTTCCTTGACCGGCACCACCGCCAGCCGCGGAAGCCTCGGCACAAGACGCGACGGCAGCAGTGCGATGCCGAGCCCGCCGCGCACCAGGTCGGCGAAGAACTCGAGGCCCTTGGCCTCGAACGCCACCTCGCGCCGCAGCCCCGCGGCCTGGAACGCCTCGTCGGTCTGCGCCCGCGCCGCGATGCCCGCAGGAAAGTCCACGAACACCTCGTCCGCGAGCCGCTCCAGCGGCACCGGGTCGCCGGACGCCTCGGCGGCCAGCGGATGGTCGGGGGCCACGACCGCCACATGGCGGTCGACGACGAGCGTCCGGCTGCCCAGGCCGGGCTCGTCCGTGCGGAACGAGGGCGGCACCCCCAGGAAGGCCAGGTCGAGGGCCCCCTCCCGCACGCCGCGCACCAGGGCCTCGCTCATCCCGTCGATCAGTCGCATCGTGACCTGCGGATACGTGGCGTGGTAGGCCCGCATCAGGCCCGGCACATCGACCGCCGTCACCGTCGAGATCGCCCCGATGGCCAGGCGCCCCCGGATCTCCCCGGTCGCCGCCGCCACCTCGGCCCGCGCCCGCTCCGATGCCTCCAACGCCTGCCGCGCGGCGGGCAGGAACGCCTCGCCCGCCGCCGTGAGCGCCACCCGCCGGCTCGTCCGCTCGAACAGCCGCGCCCCGAGCTCCTTCTCCAGCTTCCCGATCTGATGGCTGAGCGCGGACTGCACCACCAGACACCGCTCGGCGGCCCGCGTGAACCCGCCCGTCTCGGCGACGGCGACGACATAGCGCAACTGCTGCAACTCCATGGGATCCATCGTGCTGCGCGATCGTTCGGATGACAAGGATGTGTTGGACTCATCAATGGGGGCGGCCGCAGGCTGACTGCCATGACATCGACGGGACTTCACCACCCGCACGCGGCGGCTCCGGAGGGGCGCGACGCGCCGCGCCGCGGCCTGCTGCTCCTCATGGCCGTCGCCACCGGCCTGTCAGCGGCGGGCAATTACGTCGCCCAGCCCCTGCTCGACCTCATCTCCCACGATCTCCGTCTCGGCAGCGTCCTGGCGGGGCTCGTCGTCACCGCGTCGCAGGCGGGGTACGCGCTCGGGCTGCTGCTGCTCGTCCCGCTCGGCGACGTCATCGACCGGCGCCGCCTCGCGGTGACCCTGTTCCTGGCGACCGCCCTCTTCCTCACCGTCTCGGCCCTCGCCCCCAGCGGCCCCGTCCTCCTCGCGGGCACCGTCCTTGCGGCCCTCACCTCGGTCGGCGCCCAGGTCGTCGTCGCACACGCCGCCGCCCTCGCCACCGCCGAGACCCGGGGGCGCGCCGTCGCCACCGTCATGTCGGGTGTCCTGCTCGGCGGTCTGCTGGCCCGCACCGCTGCGGGCGGTCTGTCCGAACTGGGCGGCTGGCGCACCGCGTACTGGGTCCTCGCCGCCCTCATGGCGGGCGCCGCCGGCACCCTCCACCGCCGGCTGCCGCACCTCGCGGTCACCGCCGACCTGCGCTACCCGGCCCTCCTGCGCTCCACCCTCTCCCTGCTGCGCGAGGAGCCGCTGCTGCGCCGCCGCGCCCTGCTCGGCGCCCTCTCCTTCGCCTCGTACAGCGTCCAACTCACCGCGCTCACCTTCCTGCTGGCCGGGGCTCCCTTCCACTGGTCCGCGCCAGCGATCGGCCTGTTCGGCCTGGTCGGCGCCGTGGGCGTGCTGTCGATGACGTTCGCGGCGCGCCTCAGCGACCGAGGCCACGTCCAGCAGGTGACCGGCGGCGCGACCGCCCTGCTGCTCACCGGCTGGCTGATCCTGCTGGCGGGAGAGCGTTCCCTGGCCTGGCTCGCGGTCGGTGTCGTCGCCCTCAACATCGGCCAACAGGCGGTCCTCAACAGCAGCCAGACCATCCTGTTCGCGCTCAACGCCGAGGCCCGCAACCGCATCAACTCGGCGTTCGCGACGAGTCTCTTCCTCGGCGGCGCCACCGGCTCCGCGCTCGCCTCCGTCGTCTGGGCTGCCGCGGGCTGGTCCGGCGTGTGCGCGCTGGGGGCGGCCCTGGCCACGGGAGCCGTCGCCGTGTGGGCCTGGGACCGTGCCCGCCCCTCCAGTTGACCCCGCTGTCCCGCAACTGTCCCCGCTGTCCTACGTAGTTGAGGAGCACCCCATGAACATCACCGTCTTCGGAGCCGCGGGCAACGTCGGCCGCCGTGTCGTCGCCGAGGCCGTGGCTCGCGGGCACCAGGTCACCGCGGTCGTCCGGAACCCGGCCCGCGCGACCGGACTGCCGTCCGCCACCCGCATCCGCACCGGCGACGCCGCCGATCCGCACTCCGTCGCGGCGCTCACCGACGGGCGGGACCTGGTGATCTCCGCGACCCGCCCCGCCCCCGGCCGCGAGCCCGAACTGGCCGCCGTCACCCGGGCGTTGCTCACCGGGCTGCACGCCACCGGCGTACGTCTCCTGCTCGTCGGCGGCGCCGCCGGTCTCACCGTCCCCGGCACCGGCGGCACCACGGTGGTCGACGCCCCCGATTTCCCGCCGTCCCTGCGCCCCATCGCGCTGGCCTGCAACGAACAGCTCGACGCCTGCCGCACCACGGCCCACGACGTCGACTGGGCCTACCTCAGCCCGCCGGTCCTCCTCGAACCGGGCGAGCGCACCGGCCGGTTCCGGCTCGGAGCCGACGAACTGATCGTCGACGCCGCCGGCGTCTCCGCGCTCTCGACGGAGGATCTCGCGGTCGCCCTGCTGGACGAGGCCGAGCGCCCCAAACACCACCGCGCCCGGTTCACGGCGGCGTACTGAGTCCTGAGGAGTGCCGAACCGGTCGAAGCGGGTCGCTCACCTCCCGACGAAGGTGATGCGCCCGGGTGCCGGAGGGCCGATCGGCGCCTCCGGGGTGGAGTTCTTGTCCAAGTACCCCACCAGCGCCTCCAGGTCGGTCACGTCGCCGCCGTCGCGGTTGGTGCCCTTCGTGAACTCCGTGAAGCCGTTTCCGCCGTTCGCCAGGAAGTCGTTGACGGTCACGCGGAACTTGTCGGTGGGCCGCACCGCCACGCCCTTCACCCTGACGGTGTCCGTGAGCAGCCGGTCGGCGCCCTGGCGGCTCAGGTCGACCGAGTAGCGCAGGGCCGAGGACAGTTGCAGGAAGCGCGGTTCCTCGGCGTTGGTGCCGGTGAGCTGCTCCCGCAGGACGGTGATCAGCTGTTCGCCGGTGAGCGTCATCGTCCACAGCGGGTTGTCGAATGGCTGGGTGCGGTACGCGTCGGCGTAGGTGACCGTCCCGTCGCCCTTGTGCACCAGGTCGGCGCGCATGCCACCGGGGTTCAGGAAGGCCAGGTCGGCCTCATAGCCCTGAGTGGCCTGCACCTGCGCGTCGGTGAGCAGGCTGCCGAGCGGGGTCTCCGCCTCGGTCGAACCACGGCCGGGCACGTCGGCGGAGATGTGGCCGACGCTTCGGTTGGCCGCGGCCTCGGAGCGCTTGCGCCAGGTCTCCACGAGCCGGTTCATCGCGGGGTCCTTCGGGGTGTCGACGGGCACGACGTTGTTCGTCGCCCGCACGGAGCTGCGGATGACGTCGCCGCTCTCGCCGATGCGGAAGCGCAGATCGGTGAAGGAGCGGCCGAACGAGTCGGCCTGCGTGACCATCCGGGGCCGTCCGGCGGGGTCGGTGACCGTGCACTCGTACGAGTCGTGCGAATGGCCGGTGACGACGAGGTCGACCGCGCTCGGCGCCCCCTGCGCGATGCCCTTGATCCGGCCGCGCAGCCGGGACCCGGGCCCTTCGGCGTCGCACTCCCCCGCACCGGCCACCCCGTTGACGGCCTCGCCCTCGTGGACCAGGAGGACCTGGGCGTCGACCCCGCGCCGTGCGAGCTCCTTCGAGTAGCGCTTGATGACCGGCAGTTCCTCGTGGAACTCCAGGTCACGGATCTGGGAGGCGTTGACCGCCTCGGGTGCGTCCTTGGTGACGAGGCCGATGAACCCGATCCGCTGCCCTCCGGGCAGCTTCTTGACCGTGTAGGGCCGCAGCAGCGGCGACTCACTGCCCTTACGGGTCACGTTGGCGGCGAGGTAGGGGAAGTCGGCACCGTCGTAGGCGTCGCCGGGAGCGCAGCCGTCCTCCGGGTGGCAGCCGCCACGGTCGATGCGGTCCAGCTCCGCCGGCCCTTCGTCGAACTCGTGGTTGCCCACCGAGGCGACGTCGAGGCCGAGTTTCTCCAGGGCGTGGATCGTCGGCTCGTCGTGGAAGAGCGCGGACAGCAGCGGACTTCCGCCGATCATGTCGCCCGCCGCCACGTTCAGCGAGTCCGGTCCGGTCCGGGCCCTGTCCATGAGCGTGGCCAGTTGGGGCAGCCCGCCCGCCTGCATGTCCTCCCCGCGCCGCACGCGGCCGGCCGCGCCCTCGACGGGATCCAGATTGCCGTGCAGATCGTTGAGAGCCAGGAGCTGCACCGGCACCCCGCCGGGCGGTGCGGGTGCGGGGGCCGGCGGCGGAGGCCGTGGCAGGACCGGTCGGGGCACCGAGGGCGAGCCCCAGCGCGGCGACCGCGCAGGTGATCGCGGTGCGCTTCAGGAGTGATGTCGGGGGACGTGAAGGACGACGAGAAGTTTCGGTCACGCAGCGACGCTACGAAGCCACAGGTCAGGAAGGCGCCGGACACACCCGTCACCGCTCATGATCACCCAGGGGGACCCGGTTCGCGGCTGTGTGACCGCGCCCTGAGCCCTGATCCCTGAGCCCTCCTCACTTCACGGCCTTCTTCACGAGCGCCCCGATCCTCGCCGCGTCTTCATCGGTCAGCTCCTTCAGGGCGTACGAGGCCGGCCACATGGCGCCGTCGTCGAGGTTCGCCCTGTCGCTGAAGCCGAACGTCGCGTACCTCGCGCTGAACTTCTGAGCGCTCTGGAAGAAGCAGACGACCTTGCCGTCCATGGCGTACGCGGGCATCCCGTACCAGAGCTTCGGCGCGAGCTCCGGCACGCTCTCCTTGATCACTGCGTGCAGCCGTTCGGCCATCACCCGGTCCGAATCCTGCATCTCTGCGATCTTCGCGACCACGGCTGCCTCTTCCTCCGCCGCCTTGGCGGCACGCGATCCGCGGCGCGCGGACGCCTTCAGCTCTTGGGCGCGCGCCTTCATCGCGCCTCGTTCCTCATCCGTGAATCCGTCGAACTTCGCGGCGGTCGCGACGGTGGCGGTGGTGCTCCTGGCGGGCTTCTGCGTGTCCTTCGTCGCCTTCATGGCGGGGTTCCTTCCGTACGTGGCTCGGTGGGAAGCGGCGTCGTGCCTCGTGCCCGGGAGGAGCCGCCGCGGCGGCTCCTCCCGACGGGGTGTCAGCCCCACGCTCCGGCGATCTGGCGGGTCGAGGCGTTGAGCCGGTTGAACAGGTTGGTGACGCCGATCATGAGGACGAGCGCGGCCAGCTGCTTCTCGTCGAAGTGGGTGGCGGCTGCGTCCCACACCTCGTCGTTCACCGCGTCGGGACGGTCGGCAAGGCGCGTGGCGGCCTCGGCGAGCGCGAGCGCCGCCCGCTCCGCCTCGGAGAAGTACGGGGCCTCGCGCCAGGCGGCGACCGTGGCAAGCCGCTCGTCGCTCACGCCGGCCTTGCGAGCGGTCTTCGCGCCGCCGTCGACGCAGGCGCTGCAGCCGTTGATCTGGCTGACCCGCAGGTGCACCAGCTCCAGGGTCTGCCCGTCCACCCCGCCGGAGTGCACGGCCTTGAAGAGCGTCTGGATGGGCTGCATCGCGTCGGGCAGGACAGCGGCGGGGTTCTTCATGCGGGACTGCATCTCGGTTCGCTCCTTGTTCCGGTTCGGCGCCCCGTTCCCTCGGGGCGTGACTCCATATCAGCCCGGTCCGCTCGCCACGACCACGGCGGTGGGACACCGTGGGACAGCTGAAACAGCCTTGAGCAGCGACGACGTGGCCCGGTAGGTTTCTGCCGACACGGGACACGGGGGGTATCTGGTGGATGAGCTGCGACGCACGGCGAAGGCGGACCCACAGAACGAGCTGGCGGCCCGGCTGCGTCTGATCCAGGAACTATCCGGGCTCGGCGTACGGGCCCTCGCGCGGGACGCCGGTCTCAGCTCCTCGTCCCTTTCGCGCTACCTCGGCGGCCAGACCGTGCCGCCCTGGCCCGCGGTGATCGCGCTCTGTCGCCTCGTCAAGCGCGACCCCCGTCCGCTGCGCCCCCTGTGGGAGCGGACCTCCAACCCTCTGCCCGCGCCCCCGAAGTCCAGCCGCCAGGGCAAGCCGACGCCCCGCAACGATCTGCCGCGTGACGTGCCCGACTTCACCGGCCGCGAGGCCGAACTCGCCGCCGTGCTCGCCGCGGTCGACAGTCACCGGGTGGTCGCCGTCGACGGCATGGCCGGTGTCGGCAAGACCTGTCTGGCGATGCACGCCGCGCACCGGCTCGCCGCCGACTACCCCGATGCCCAGCTCTATGTGGACCTGCACGGTTTCACCGAGGGCCGGGAACCCCTCGACCCCGACTCCGCGCTGCGGAGGCTGCTGGGCGCTCTCGACGTCCCGTCGGAGAAGGTCCCGCTGGAGGGCGTCGAGCAACTGGCCGCCTGTTGGCGGTCGGAGCTGGCGAGCCGCCGGGTCGTCGTGGTGATCGACAACGCCGCCGACGCCGACCAGGTCCGCCCGCTGCTGCCCGGCGCGGGCCCGTCCGTCGCCCTGATCACCAGCCGCAACCGGCTCCTCGGCCTGGACGAGGTGCCCCCGGTGTCGCTTGACGTGCTGAGCCCGCAGGAGAGCGCGGAGCTCCTTGCCCGGGCCAGCGGCGACCCGATTGGCGACGGCCGCCTTGCCCGCGACCCGGACTCCGCCGCCGAGGTGCTGCGGCTCTGCGGCCACCTGCCGCTCGCCCTGCGCCTTGCCGCGGCCCGGCTGCGGCACCGTCCTGGCTGGACCGTGGGCATCCTCGTCGAGCGGATGGCCGAGGGCGCGAGCGAGTTCGACACCGCGTTCGCCATGTCCGTACGGCAGTTGGACCGCTCCCAGGCCCGCCTGTTCCGGCTCCTCGGCCTGCTGCCCGGCGGCACCTTCGACGCGTACCTGGCGGCGGCGCTCGCGGACGTGCCGCTGCGCGGCGCGCGGGCGATGCTGGAGGACCTGGTCGACGCGCACCTCGTACAGGAGTCGACGGCAGGGCGCTACCGGCTGCACGACCTGGTGCACCAGCACGCGCGGCGGTCCTGCGCGGAGCAGGAATCGCCGGCCGAGCGGGAACGTGCCCTTGGCCGCTTCCTCGACTACTACGTGCACGCAGCGGCCGCCGCCGACGCCGCGATGCCGTTCCTTTCGCCGGGCCGGCCGGCCTCGGCAGGCCAACCCCCGGCGGCCCTACCGCACTTCGCCGACAAGAACGCGGCGTTCGCCTGGCTCGTCGCGGAGTACGAGAACCTGGTGGCCGCCTTCGAGACGGCGGCCGCCGTCGGGGCCGACGCGCATGTGTGTGAGCTGCCGCGCTTCCTGCGGGCGTACTTCGCGCGGCGCTGCGGCACGACGCATCTCAACGTGCTCTTCGAACGGTCCTTGGCAGCCGCCGAGCGCCTGGGCGATCCGTTGCAACTGGCGGACGCCCAGAGCGACTTGGGGTTCGCGCGCTACAACGCGGGCCGGATGGCCGAGGCCGCCGCCGCGTACGAGGCGGCGCAGCCGCGGTTGTCCCGGGCGGGGGACTTGGGCTCGGAGGCCGAACTGGCCCTGCGGCGCGGCTATCTGAAGTGGGACGAGGGGTACGTCGAGGAGCCGCTCGAGCTCTTCAGGCTTGCGGGGAAGTTGTACGAGCAGGCCGGTTGTCCGACGGGCACGGCCAGTGCGGCCGCGTCGGAGGCATGGGCGATGCTGCAGCTGGGACACCGCGAGGAGGCGGCGCAGCGGGCCCGTGAGGTGCTTGCCGTCCCCCACGCCGACCCCGCATGGCCGCCCACACTGACGGCGCGGATCACCCTCGGCGTGGCCATGGCCCACGAGGAGCCCGACGAGGCGGCGCAGCACCTGCATCAGGCGCTGGCGCTCGCCCGCGAGGACGGGCACCTGCACAACGAGGCATGGTGCCTGAACTGCCTGGGTGTCGCGCTCCGGCGCATGGGCCGCCACGAAGAGGCGCTGGCCAGCCACCGCGAGGCGTTCGCGCTCCTTGACGAGCTGTTCGAGGAACACTGGAAGGTCCGCTTCCTCAACGGCTACGCCGAGACCTGCCGCCTCGCGGGCCTGCCCGACGAGGCCCTGCGCCTGCACCGCCAGACTCTGGAGCTGGCCCCGCGGCTGGGATACCGGCACGAGGAGGCGCTGGCCCACGAGGGAATCGCGGTCGTCCTCGACGAGACGGACCCGGCCACGGCCGCCGAACACCGCGCGGCGGGCCAGGCCGTCCTGCGGGAGCTCAACCCCTGATCTCGCCGAAGCCCGATCCGGTCAGAAGCGCACCGCGTACGAGATGCGCCGCCGCAGGGACTTGGTCCGCTGGGCCTCGTGGAAACGGGAGTCCTGTTCCAGGACATCGGCGGCCCGGCGCACCTTCGCGCCGGCCCGTTCGATCGCTTCGTCGAGCGGCATCACGAGAGGCAGGTCGAAGATCTCGACGATCCGCTCGATGCGTTCGCGCACGCTGCCGCCCACCACGTGGTAGGGGATCTGCAGCTCCTCCAGGGTCTCGATCAGCAGATCGTCGGACGTCTGCCGGAACGTCTCGGAGACCGGCCGGTGGCCGTCGGCCTTCATCTCGAACTCGACCGGCAGGTGCACGTATGCGTCGTAGATCCGCTTGGCACGGGCTTTGGCGATCGCGCCGTAGGCGTCCATGTACTGGCGGTAGAAGCGCTTCACCGGGAGTCCTGCGATGTTCTTCACCGTCCGCAGGAACAGGTTCGCCCCGGGGTTGATGCCGACCCGCATGCGTGCCTCGCCGTAGATCCACTCGTGGATCACGGAGCCGTCCGAGATGAACGGTCCCTGGCCCGCCTCGTTGTGGATCCGCTCCTCGAGTCGGCGTAACCCGAGCATCGTCAGTTCCATCGCACTGAGTTCCTGGACCTGTTTGCCCGGCACCAGGTCCAGGAGGATCTCCCGGGATGTCATCGCGTGCGTACGTGGGATGCCCGTCGCCATCGACAGCGTCTCGGTCGTGGTGCTCTTGCCGCTGGAGTACGTTCCTGAGATCGCCAGGTGCAGACCGCGCTGCGGGGCCGTGGCGGGTGTGGGGGCGCTTGTGTTCCCCATGGGGTGCTCTCTTCCCGTCGTGGGTGGCCCGGCCGAGGCCGGGGTGTGGGTCGGTGTGTTCAGCCGCCAGGGCGGGTGTTCAGCCGCCAAGGCCCAGGCCGCCGCTGACCGGCAGGACCGCTCCGGTGACGAAGCGGCCCGATTCGCCGGCGAGGTAGCGCACGGCGGCCGCGACGTCAGCCGCTTCTCCGGCGCGGCCGAGCGGGGTGATGGCCAGCAGGTGCTCGCGTCGGCGATCGGTGATCTCGCGGCTCATGGCCGTGTCGATCAGGCCGGGTGCGACGATGTTGACCGTGATGTTCCGGGGGCCGAGTTCCCAGGCGAGGGAGCGGGCCATGCCGAGCATTCCGGCCTTGGCGGCCCCGTAGTTGACCTGACCCGGCGCTCCGTACGCGTAGGTCATCGAGGAGATCAGCACGATCCGGCCCCAGCGCGCCCGCACCATGCCGCGCACGGCACGTCGCACGGTGCGGAAGGCGCCGTGCAGGTTGACGTCGACGACGTCCGTGAAGTCCTGCTCGTCCATGCGCAGGAACAGTGTGTCCCGGGTGATGCCCGCGTTGACGACGAGCACTTCCACCGGTCCGTGCGCGGCTTCCGCTTCCCCGAAAGCGGCGTCGATGCTCCGGGAGTCCGTCATCTCGGCGCGTACGCCGAGCAGTCCGTCGGGCGGTGCGGTGTCCCTGTGTGTGACAGCGACGTGGTCGCCGTCGGCCGCCAGGGCGGTTGCCACGGCGAGTCCTATGCCGCGGTTGCCGCCGGTGACCATGACCGAACGTCCCATCAGTGCCTCCTTGGGGCAGGGGCAGCGGCAGCGGCGCCGTTCGCGTGCCGACCGCGGTGGCGTTCCGCCGTCCGTCGGCCGGTGAGCACCAGATTCCGCGCGGCCGTCGCCGCGATGAGGAGGCCGATCTCCCCCAGGCTGGGGAAGGTGCCGCAGCTGCCCGCGGCGTCGGCACGCGGGTCGCCGACCCGTGCGCCGAGCGGTTCGGCGAGGTGCCCTGGTTCGTCGAGTTGCCCAGGCTGCTTCATCGGATCCCTCACCTCACCTCACCGAGCCGGTCGCTGCCGCGCAGCGGTGCGACGCATCGCCGAACAGATGCTCGACGGCCGCCGCGAGGCGGTCCGCCGTCAGCGCGTTCGGCAGCAGCCGCCGGGCGAAGCGCGGGCTCGGTGGGACTCCGTCGCGCCGTTCCTCGGTCATCAGCGGCGGCAGGAACGCCATCGGCGTACGGGACAGTGCCGCGTCGCTCTCCGCGAGGAAGCGCACGGCGCGCTTCCTGTGTGCCTCGGGCAGCCAGTCGAGGAACGGCAGACGGACGTCGACGACCTCGTCGTCTTCGAGGTCTCCGGAGTCGGCGCCCGCGCGGTCGCGCAGCAGCCGGCAGGGCGCGGCCCGCCACTCCTCGCGCAGCATGGGTACGCGGCACCGGGCCTCGTCCAGCAGGACGAGCAGCGGCCGTTCGCCGTCCAGGTGCTCGCGCACCCCGGCACGCTGTGCTTCGTTCGGCCACAGTCCCCTCGGTTTCCAATTCTTCGCTCCCGGCCCGGGAGCGGGCTCTTCCCAGAGCACGCGAGCCGGTCCTTCAAGTACGACGAGCACGTCCCCTAATCGGAGCGTGGGTGTAAAGCGCATGATCTGTTTCCCCCGTTGCGATTTCTTGCGCGTGGTTCTCGCCAATTCCAGCCCGACAGAATGCGCCTGATGAAAGGCTGAATTCGGCACTATCCCGTGCGGAATAGGTGTGCGCCGGCGATGGAGCCGGCTCTGCGGTCAGGCGGCAGCGGCGGGCAGGCGGTGCGCCAGCCAGCAACGGCCGCTGATCCCGGCGAAGTCGTCGACCGCCAGTTCCGCGGTGCGCCAGCGGGCTTCACCCATCGACAGGAGCCGCGAACTCGCGGTGCGCACGGTCGGGGTGAAGCTGCGGCCCAAGGGGCGCACCGGTGTGCGCGCGCCGATGACGAAGCGCCGCATCCAGAGCGTGTCGCTCTTGCCGCGCGACAGCCCGTCCTGTGCGTAGAGCAGGACCTGGGCCATCTGGGCCACGCCTACGAGCGCGTCGACCAAGGAGACCGACGGCCCGTAAGCGGCTTCCGCTCCGCAGGTGTGCGTGTGCTCGTCCGTGGCGACGACGCGCTGCAGCCCTCGGATCTCCTGCCGGTCGAGGTTGACGCGGACCTGCTCGGCGTACTGTTCGCGCTGCTTGTAGCCCACGCCGTAGTGGCGGGCGCGCGCCGGCCCGAGTGCCTGCTTCTCGTCGGCGTACGTGGCCGGTTCCCCTGCGTCGCCGTCTTGTTCGTGCATGAGCGTGCAGCGCACTTTCAGACGCCCGACCCGGCAGTCGAACGTACTGGCCAGGTGGCCGTGTTCCCCGGTCGGACGGTCGACGGCGACGAGCCTGCCGTGCACAGGAAAGTCCGCGAGGTCCTCGTGCGGCGTGCTGCCGGCCCGTACGTCGGCGTGGCGCAGCCAGATCCTGCGCCGGCCGGCGGCGCCGAGCCCGAAGGCCCGGCCGATGTGTGTCTCCGCCAGGTTCGCGGCGAGCACCAGCGCGTCGATGCTGCTCAGATGCGGTCGCAGCTCGTCGGCGCCCGTCTTGCGGGACCAGTCGCGCGGATAGGTGAGCGTGCCGCGCGCGGTGACGAGCGCACCCGGCTCGGCGGAACCGTCGGTCGTGATGCCCTTGAGGCTTTGAGTGACGCGTTTGTATCCGCTTCCGAAAAAGCGGGAGCTGCCAGGACCGAGACAGCTATCCAGAGATCCGTATAGTAATTCTTTGTTGCTCATTCCCCGTTTACCTTCCCCCGTGTCACGAGCCAAGCGGCCCGGACAGAAAAAAGAGTATCCGGCGATCAAAGGGAAAAGCAATTAGCCAAGGGAATCTGTGACGGCCTCCACAGATCCACATAAAGAAATCCTCAAAAAGGGATCCTTTAATTCCAGTTCTATCGGATCAATTCCAGAATCCGGCCTGAGATCATTCGCAGGCGATCACGCGCGGCCAGCGGTCGGCGAGCAGATCACCGAGCAGTGCCCTCAGCCGCTCACGGTCCTGCGCGGGCACGGCGGAGAGGAAGTCCTGCTCCACGGCGTCGACGGCGCGCCCCGCGCGCTCGAGTGCCTCGCGGCCGCTGTCGGTGAGGCGCAGGATGTAGCGCCTGCGGTCCGACGGGTTACGCCGCCGCTCCACATGGCCGCCCTGCTCCATCTCGTCGATCAGAGCCACCATGGTCGTGGGGTCGAGATGGAGCAGTCTGCTCAGATCCTGCTGAGACAGGCTCAGATCGCTCTCCAGCGCCGCGAGGACGTAGAAATAGCGCAGGCGCATCCCCTGCGCCATGAGCACCCGCTCCGCGTCCTCCATCAGGATCGATCCGGCCTTGTTCAGCAGATAGCCGGTCCTGCGGACGAGGGGGAAGTCGAGCCCGGCGGGTTGCGCCGGGGTGGGCGTCGCCTTTGCCATCCGGGCCGTTCCCCTTTCCTGCTGAGATCTCGGTGAAGGACCGGACCAGGGGATGCCGTTTCTCGGTGATGCCGAACATTCCCTGCGCCGATCATCGATCGCGTCAAGGGTACTTGCGGTGGCACCGGCCTCCAAGGCCGGTGCCACTCACGCTGCCGCGACCGATCGGGCGGGTAGCCCGGCCGTCTCCCCCGGTCGACGAACGGGCTACCCATCTCCCCCGGCACGAACGGACTGGGCCACGGCCGGCACTCCGGCGCTCTCGTCCTCCAAGAGCCCTTGCGTGTCGGCGGCGTTCACCACAGCCCGGCTCTCCACGTCCACGGTCCCCCCGCCCCGGGCGCTCTCGTGCAGGTCGCGCGTACGGATGAAGACGAATCCCACGACCGCACCCACGGCGGCGACGGCCGCGCACACGAGCATCACATCGGTCAGCCCGTCCACGAAGGCGGTGCGGGCCGCCGCATCGAGCGCGGCGGCCGTCCCCGATGGCGCCCGGCTGACGGCTTCCGCGCCGCCGCCTGCCGCCACGGCCTCGCCGAACTCATGCGCGTCCGGGCCCAGTTGCCGCCCCGCACCGGACTCCGCGAAGAGGTCGGCCACCCTGCCCTGGAACGCCGCGCCGAACCCTGCGATACCGATGGCGACGCCCACCTGCTGGAACGTCTCGTTGATCCCCGATGCCATGCCCGCCTTGGACGGTTCCACGACGGCGATGGACAACGACGCGCGCGGCGGATTGAAAAGACCCATGCCCAGGCCGATCCCGAACATGCTCGGCAGCAGCGCGGTCCAGGAAGTGTCCGGTCCGGTGAGCGCGACGAGGGAGAGACCGAGCGCGATGAGCGCGAGGGAAGTTCCCATCAGCAGCCGCTGCGGCACTCGTGTGGTCAGCGATCCCGAGACCGCGGCCGCGACGAACAGCGTGGCGGTCAGCGGAAGGAACCGCAGGCCGGTCTCCCACGGCGAGTACGCAAGGACGTTCTGCACGTACGACACCAGGAGGAAGATCGCGGACATCGTCGCCGCGGCGCACAGCAGCGTCACCACCGATACCCCGTTGAACGTCCTGTTCCTGAACAACGACAGCTGGAACATGGCCCGTTCACCGCGATGCCGCTCCACGAGACCGAACGCCGCGAGGAGCACCACAGAGGCCAGGAACATGCCGACGATGGGCGCACTGGCCCACCCCTCGGCCTCTCCTCGCAGCAGCGCGAGTACGAGCAGGGTCAGCGCGCCGGTGAAGAGCACCAGACCCCACCAGTCGACAGCGGGGGCCGACTCCACGCGGGACTCGCGCATCCGCAGCGCGCTCACGACCATGGCGAGCAGTCCGACCGGGACGTTCACCAGGAAGATCCAGCGCCAGCTCAGCCCATCGGTGAGCGCGCCCCCGATGAGCGGGCCGAAGGCGATGGACAGGCCGACCACGCCACCGAAGACGCCGAAGGCCTTGCCTCGGTCCTTGCCCTGGTACTCCTGCCCGATCAGCGCGGGTCCGACGGCGAACAGGACCGCTCCCCCGAGTCCTTGGACCCCCCGGGCCACGGACAGGACCGCGGCATCGTTCGCGAGGCCGCAGGCGAGCGAGGCCACCAGGAACACGACGAAGCCGATGTTGAAGACCCGCTTGCGCCCCAGGCGGTCCGCCAGCGATCCCGCTGTCAGCAGAACAGCGGCGAGACCGAGGGCGTACGCGTCGAGCACCCACTGCAGCGAAGTGAAACTCGCGTCGAACGCGTCCCTGATGTCGGGCAGCGCCACATTCACCACGGTCAGGTCGAGCAGCAGCATGAACGTGGCCACACACACCACGGCCAGGGTCCACCCTCGCCCGCCCGTCGATGTCGTTCGTCCGGACATCATTCCCCCGAATCCAGGATGATCGAGTAATCAAATCATCGATGTTACCGACGATTCGAGAAGCTACGAAGACACTGGACGCCTGTCAACGGGCTGCTCCTGTCTCGGCCACCATCCGACCGGAAACCGCCGCACCTGGCCGCCGCGACCCCGCCCGGTCACGCGCCCGGCCGGTACCTCCGCTCGACATGCCCCTCGAGGTCCTCGGGATAGAAGTAGACGGGCCGCAGGTTGCCCTGCGCGTAGCGTTCGGCCTGGTCGTCGAAGTGCGGCGAGTCAGGATCCCCGCTGCCGCCTCCCGCCGTGACCGCCCAGGCGCGCAGCCGCGGTCCGAACTCCACCACCGCCACAAAGCTGTTGCCGCTGGTGCCGTAGTAGCGCTTCGTTCCCGGGTAACGCATCGCTCCGAACGACGCGAGCGAGCCCCATCGCGCCGAGGTGAAGGGCACGGGGATGCTCGGCTTGTCGTCGCTGAACTCCTGGACGAGCGAACCGTCGTTGCGCTGATAGCGGTTGATGTCGCCCCACGGCACCTGCCAGCCGCCGAAGTCCCGCATCAGCCGCTCGACCGCAGTCTGGAGCGCCCCGAGCCGCTGCTCATCGGAAGCACGGTCGGCCATGTAGTCCCACACCGACATACCGGCATCCACGGCCGACTTAGATGTGAGCGCCCACAGCGCCTCACCCCAGAACACGGCCAGCGACGTGGCGGTCGACCGCTCGGCCCAGCGGTGGTCCCAGCCGCGCAGCAGGGCGACAGGACCGGCCAGCTTCGCCTTCTGCCCGTGGCCCGCGGGCAGTTGGTCCCATGCGGCGACGAGCCCCGGCACCAGGCGTGCGAAGGCGGTGAGGTACGGATCGAAGGCGGCCGCGATCAGCTTCCGCGGGGTGAAGTCGTCGCGCGCGGACAGCACCCGGATCGCCTGCGGTCCGCGCGGGTTCTCTCCGGCCTGGTCGAAGTAGCGTGGATAGTCGGCCGCGTCGGGGCTGTCCGCGCCGGCGGCGGTCCAGGGCCAGTTGTTCGTGTTGAACGCCCAGCCGTTCCTCGGGCTCACGGCCTGCGGCATGCTCGCGAGGCTGTGCAGGCCGCGCCAGTCGGTCGCCGGATCGCTGCCGTCGACGGGCTTGCGGTAGTCGAAGCGATCATCACGCACCGGCATGAACTGCGGCATCAGGAAGGCGATGTCGCCCTTCGAGTCCGCGAAGAGTGTGTTGTTCGAGCTGTTGGCCCTGAGCCCCGCGACCCGGAGATAGCCCGCGTAGTCCCGTGTCTTGGTGCGCAGGAAGCTCTGCTTGAGCGCATCGAGCGGCTTGTTCATCAGTGCGCACGCGATCCACTTGCCGTCCGCCTCACGAACGATCGGGCCGTGGTGCGTGGCGAAGGTGGTGAAGCTGCGCTCGTCCTGTCCGCCGTCCTCGGTACGAAAGGACAACGTGATCGTCTTTGTCGTCACGGGGCGCAGCTCGTCGCCGTAACGGTAGGAGCGGCTGCCGTCCGCCCCGGTCACGATCCGCTCGGCGAACTCGTCGACGTTGTCGACGCCACTCGTCGTGTGCATCCAGCCTGTGTGCGCGTTGAAGCCCTGGTAGACGAAGAACTGCCCCCAGGTGGCGGCGCCGTAGACATTGAGTCCGTCGCCGCTGGTCACATGCTGCTCGGAACGGAAGAAGAAGCTGGTGTGGGGGTTGATCAGGAGCAGCGCACGGCCGTCCCGCGTACGGCTCGGCGCGATCGCCATGCCGTTCGATCCCGTGGGTTCGCGTAGCAGCAGCCCGCGTTCCTCATCGGTCATCGGCAGCGCCCGCTCGCCGTAGAAGGCTTCGAGCTGGCTGAGCGGCACCGATTCGATGTTGCCGCCGATGCTGCCCTCCGAGAAGCTCAACGGCATCCACGGCTCGAACCGCTTGAGCACGCGCGGACGCACCTCGGGGTGTGTCGCGAGGTAGTGGTTCAGCCCGTCCGCCCAGGCCCGCATCAACGTACGCAGCCAGGCCGGGGTCTTCGCATACTCCTTCTTGAGGGCTTCGGGGTCGAGGAACAGCCGCTGGCGCAGGTCCTGCCAGATCGCGCTCTCGCCGTCCGCCTCGGCGAGCCGACCCAGGGCGACCAGATAATTGCGTTCGATCCGGTTGAAGTCGTCCTCGGCCTGGGCGTACATCATCCCGAACACCGCGTCGGCGTCGCTCTCGCCCACCACGTGCGGAACGCCCCAGTCATCGCGGCTGATCGTCACACGCGCCGCATGTCTGCGCCGGCGGGCCGCATCGGGCAGCGACTCCTCCGATATCGCGAACGCGGCGCCGGATGGCAGCCCTGTCGCGACAGCGGCGAGCCCGACCGCTCCGCCCAGGACGCGGCGTCGGCTCACCTCTGTGTTCTGCGCGTGGCTCATGAATTGCTCCACCTTCCGTCGGGAATCGAGAAGTCACCACGAGACCGGCCGACCGTGCGTACGCGTCCGGTGATCACCCACACGGACAGTCCTATCCATGGGGCGGCAGGCTGACAAGACCTCAGCTGCCGGAGGCCCGCGGCCCGACGACTCGGTCGAATGTCCGGGAGCCGAGCTCGATGGCCATGATTCCGCGTGATCCGGTCACGACCACCACTCCACGTGGGGCAAGGACTTTGGTTCGCCACAGGGGCGACCCGACTCGCACGTGGTGCTCCTGTCCGTTCTCCAGGGACCACAGGCCCACGGAACAGGTATGACCGCCGGTGACGGCGATCGGCCACTCGCCGTACCGAGCCATGTCGACGTCCGTCAACTCCATGTGGTGCCCGCGCTCCAGTTGGGCGTGAGTCATCCGCGTACCGTCTTCGGCGTTCCAGACGTCCAACCGGGAGTAGGACCCGACGCCGACGATGGCAGAGACGTGGCCCGCACGGACGAAGGAAACAGCCGTGGTCCGGAATGGACTGTCGCTGCCCGCACGTGCGGAAAGGGCCAGATCCTCGAATCTTGCGTCATCGCCGGTCACGGTCCACAAGCGCGTCTGGGCTTCCACCCAGTCCCATGTGACGCATCGCAGGGCATCGTCCGGCTGGTCGGGAAGTGGAGCCACCGCGAATCTGTCGGCGTGGCACTGGAGCGGTGGCCGGGTCGGTTCGCCCGAGGCCAGGTCGAAGAAGCCCAGCCGACCGCTGACGGCGGCGGCGAGCAGCAGCGGTCGCTCACGCTCGACGACCGCGATGCGTCCCCACTCCTCCTCCGCCGGGAGTGTGCGGCCGTACGACACTTGTCCGTCCGGGAATCGCCGCAGCGCGAAGAGCCCTTCCGTGTCCAAGGTGAGGAAGGACGTCGGATCGCCGGGCAGCGCCGCCAGGCTGCGGTAACGCCTCCCGGCCGACGATTCGATTCTCGCGAGGACGTCGCCGGTTTCCGCGGCGAAGACCACGAGCCCTCCGTCCGCGCCGAGCGCCGCGACGCAGTCGCCCTCCATAACCCCTTCCCCGGCGCCCGCGACAACCGCGTGGTACTCGTTGGCGGCCGGGGCTTCCGGACGATCCGCCCTGCTGTCCCAGACCCGGACGGCGCCGTCGCGTCCGCCCGTGATGACCCAGCAGGTTCCGTCCAGTTCACACTGCGCCACGGATTCCACACCGCCGTCGTGAACGGCGATTCGCCTTGCTTCTCCCTGGATCGACCGGCGGAAGAACACGTCCCCGTTCCAGTCGCCCCAGCACCACAGATCGCTGTGCCGACCGGTGATGAGGGTGGAGAATACGCCGGCGCCACCGCGATACGGATCGCCGATCCTCGTCCCTCGTACGGGATCCCATGCGATCGCATGCCCGACCTGTGTCCCGAGGAGCAACGCTGGTCCACCCTCGTGCTCCGCGATCGAAGCGCTCCAGATATGCAGGTCGTCACGCCAACCCGACAGCTCCACGCAGGCTTTGAAAGGTTCACCGATCGGCCGGCCGGACTGGACATCCCACGTGCTGATCTCGGCCCTGTCCGTGGTCAGCACGGCCAGACATCGTCCGCCCGCATGGCCCACCGTGAGTACTCGTTCCTGCTCTCCGAGAACAATGCGGGGAAGATCAAGCAACCCGCCGTCCTCGGCGGACAGGATCTCGATGACGTGCTCCTCGCTGACGGTCGCGACCGCGGCGTCGCCCCCGACGACGACGGACCAAACACCGTGCAGGGCTCGCTGGTCCGCGAGAACGCGCCGGCCGTCGGTCGTGTCCGGCATCGTGCGCAGCAGACGACCGTCCTGGTGGAGCGTGATGATGGTGATGCCCTCGCTCTGGACGAACGCCGTCATGTCGACGATGGCCGATTCGGGTTCGTGCACCCCGGATGCCAACGGGGCGCCGTCCCTGAGGAACCATGCCTGGACAGCCCACGCGCTTGCCGAGAGCACCACGGCTCCCCTCGGGTGCTCGACGGTGGCGAGGGCGAGGACGTAGTCGTCGTGATGACCGAGCATACGAGTCGCTGCGAGGTCGTCCCAGTGCGCCCAGCGCACCGCCCAGGGGCGGTCGGGAAACGCGGCGGACAATGAGGCGGCCAACTCCTCGTCGCCGGCCATGCGCGCCGCCATCTCGAGGTAGCAGACGCGCTCGTCCTCGGACGCCACGAGCAGTTGCTGTCCGACTCGCTGGACGGTGCGGGCCATCCTGCGGCCCGACGGGGTGCACGCCGCCGGCAGGGCTGCCAGCAGGCGGGCAGGATCCATCACGGCCAGGAAACTCGCGTCACACAGCAGCCTGTCGAGCACATGACCCTGGCCTGCGTGGAAGGGCAGATAGGTGCGCGTGTAGGCGTCGGCGTCCGCCCATACCAGCCCGTCGCCGGACGTCGGCGACAAGCGCTCGAGAAGTACTTCCGTGAGACGCCGGTGGATCTCGGCCGGTGGACGCTGCCGGACACTGAGCTGGCGCAGGTGCTCGCCGAGCGCTTCGTGGAAGAGCCGAAACCGGACTCCCGACCCGCGTTCGGTGCGGTGGAGCAGGTCGATCGCCTTGGTGTCCAGGAGCAGCCGGTTGACGTCCCGTTCCGAGTACGTGTCGGTACCCAGTGCTGTGGCCGCGGCCGCCCAGGTTCGCGGATCGTCGAAGCCGTCCCCCTGCGACCACGCCAGCGCCATCAGCAGGTCGCGCAACCACGGTCCGCCTGGCCGCACGTCACGCAGGTAGCGTTCCATCGCGGCGCCGACGGTGGTGGGAAACGTCCCCTGCCAGCCCGCGCTGTCCGTGTCGACGGGTTCGCTCGCCGCCATGAGGGACAGTGCGGTGAGCTGTGCCACCAGGAAACTGCGGCCGCAGCGGACTGCCACGGCAGCGCCGACCGACGCCGCGAGTTCAGGGCAGGACCGGTAGGGCGTGGGAGTCTGCGGGTCGCTCTCGGCGAGCAGCGTGAGGCGGACGTACTCGGCGATGTCACGCCGGTCCAGATAGCGGGCCTCGTCCAGGTCGATGACTCGTACCGAGCCTCCGAACAGGCGCAACAGGTCGTCCTCACCTCCCGGACGAGTGCCGACGAGGAGGCGTATGCCCGTCCTGCCCGACGCCGCCGCGAGGGGTTCCAGCAGGTCGACGACGAGCCGCTGGGCGTCCACTGCCTCGTCGACCCCGTCCACGACCACCACGGTCGACCGTTGTTCCCGGGCTTCTCGGAGGTGGGCGAGCAGGCCACCGGCCGTTGCCTCGTCGATGGTCAGCGCCCGTGAGATCTCAGCGGCAACCTCGTCGACCGTGCGGCCCCTCACATGCACGGCGGCGCCGAGGGCGCCGATCTGCGGTAGCGCCTGATCCGGTGCCGTGGGCGTCTCCCCGCGCAGCCGGGCGTCGGCCAGGCTCACCAGCCGCCCGAGAACGGCCGACTTGCCTGATCCAGGTGCCCCGGTCACCACACGGGACCGCGCGATGTCCGGACCCTCCGTGTTGATCCACGCGGTCAGCTCGCCCACGGCCTGCACGCGTCCAGCGAAGTAGGTGCCTTCTCGGAGGCTGGACGGCAGAACACCACGCCCTCGCGGACGAAAGTGACCGCGCAGCTGCTCGGCCCGCTCTGTGGCTGCACTCTCCAGCCTTCGCGCGAGAAGGAGTTGATGCTCGGCCTGCCGCGCGGTTCGCTCCCGAAGCCGGTCGACGACCGGCGGAACCGCGATGGCACTCACCATCAGCAGAGCGGTGAGGACGACCATGGCGGGTGTGACTCGGTCGGCGGAGACCAGTCCGAGCAGGGCCCCGATCGCGACCGCCACGCCGGGAAGCAGATGGATCAGCAGCCGAACCGTCAGTGACCACCGGTTGCCGCTCCGACGCAGTGAGTGCACAGCATCATTCGTATAGCCAACTCGCGTCTGTCGTACAGGATTTGCGTCAATGACCACCCGGCACGAGCAGGCGCCCGGCGGGCGTCACACAGAGATCTCAGAGATCAGGGAGAAACTCAAGAGCCCGCAAGGAAAGTGACACGAACCTTTCGGTCCGGATTGTCCCTGTTCGTATCCACCAGACACACCGACTGCCACGTCCCCAGCTCCAGCCGACCCCCCAGCACAGGCAACGTCGCATGCGGCGGCACCAGCGCGGGCAGGACGTGGTCGCGGCCGTGGCCGGGGCTGCCGTGGCGGTGTTGCCAGCGGTCGTCTGCCGGGAGCAGGGTGTGCAGCGTGGCCAGCAGGTCGTTGTCGCTGCCCGCGCCCGTCTCCAGGATCGCGATGCCCGCGGTCGCGTGGGGGACGAAGACGTTGAGCAGGCCGTCGCGGCCTGCCGCCGCCTCACTCAGGAAGCTCTGGATGTCGTCGGTGAGGTCGAAGACCTTCTCGGCCGACCCGGTGGTGATGTTCAGGACACGTGTGGTGAAAGCGTCAGACATGGGTTCATCGTCCCTCACCAACCTCCCATTCGCTGATACGTGGCGTCCGCCTTTCGAGACGGCATTGACCGTACGTGGACGATCTGGCTACGTTCTGCGGCATGTTGCGTTCAGCCCTGCTCACCACGCGCGGTCACATCGACCTGCTGCGGGTGGCTTCTGCTGCGTGTCGCCGCGGCTGCTGACGTTCTCTCAGCCCGCTTCTCCCCCTCCGCTCTTCCCTGCCCTGCTGCCTTCGCGCGGTTGATTTCACCGTCCCGCGCGTAGGCCTTTCGGGCATCCCTCCCTCCTGCCGTGGAGCACCCATGAGCATCAGCCATGCCCCGCCGGATTCCACATCCGACATTTCGGGAATATCCAAGTCCGATGATGCCGACGATGTCGGTGATGTCGGTGATGTCGACGGCGCCGACCGGGACGGCAAAGACGTCAAGGGCATCAATGACGTCGAAGCCACCCGGTCGGCCGAGCCCGATCTCGTCCCCATCGTCCCGTCGTCCACCCGCCGCACCCGCGTCCCCCGCTGGCTGCGCCGCACCTCCGGCCCCCTCGCGCTTCTCGCCCTGTGGCAACTCCTCAGCTCCACAGGGGTGTTGACCCAGGACATCCTCGCCTCGCCGGGGACCATCGCAGGCGTCGCCCGTGACCTGCTCGGCGACGGATCGCTGACCTCCGCCATGGGGGTCTCCCTGCAACGGGTCGCGGTGGGGCTGTTGCTCGGCACCGTCGTCGGCACCTCGCTCGCGCTCATCTCGGGGCTCTTCCGCGTCGGCGAGGATCTCGTCGACGCCAGCGTGCAGATGCTGCGCACCGTGCCGTTCGTCGGGCTCATCCCGCTGTTCATCATCTGGTTCGGCATCGGCGAGGCGCCCAAGGTCGCCATCATCACGCTCGGCGTCTCGTTCCCGCTCTATCTGAACGTGTACGCGGGAATCCGCGGGGTCGACTCGCAGCTCATCGAGGCCGGGGAGTCCCTCGGGCTCTCGCGATGGGGGCTCGTGCGGCACGTCATCCTGCCGGGCGCGCTGCCGGGTGCGATGACCGGTCTGCGCTACTCCCTCGGCATCGCCTGGCTCGCCCTCGTCTTCGCCGAGCAGATCAACGCGGACTCCGGCATCGGCTTCCTGATGGTCCAGGCGCGTGACTTCCTGCGGACCGATGTGATCGTCGTCTGCCTGATCGTCTACGCCTTCCTCGGCCTCATCGCCGACTACATCGTCCGCACCCTCGAAAGGCTGCTGCTGCAATGGCGACCGACGTTCACCGGCCGGTGACCCCTACCGCCCCCACGGCCAACGCCCCCACCAAGCAAGCCACTTCGGCCGTACGAGTCGAAGGGCTGACCCGCTCCTTCGACGGGCGTGCCGTCATCGATCAGCTCGATCTCGACGTGCGGCCCGGCGAGTTCGTGGCGCTGCTCGGGCGCAGCGGCTGCGGCAAGTCGACCCTGCTGCGCATCCTCGCCGGGCTCGACCGCGACATCGAGGGAACGGTCCTCGTGCCGCGCCGCAAGGCGGTCGCGTTCCAGGCACCGCGGCTCATGCCGTGGAAGCGCGTCTGGCGCAACGTCCTGCTCGGCCTGAAGGGAAAGCCCGAACGCGGCGTCGCCGAGCGGGCGTTGGAGGAGGTCGGGCTCAAGCACCGGACGAACGCCTGGCCCAAGACGCTCTCCGGTGGCGAGGCCCAGCGCGCCTCGCTGGCGCGTGCCCTGGTGCGCGAGCCCGATCTGCTGCTGCTCGACGAGCCGTTCGGCGCCCTCGACGCGCTCACCCGTATCAAGGCCCAGCGTCTCGTCGACGAGCTGTGGCAGCGACGCGGCTGCGCCGTCCTGCTCGTCACGCACGACGTCGAGGAAGCCGTGCTCCTCGCCGACCGGGTCCTTGTCATGGACGACGGGGTCATCGCGTACGAGACCGAGATCGATCTGGACCGGCCGCGCGGCATCTCCGATCCGCGCTTCGGCGAGCTGCGCGCCGAGCTTCTGCAGCGCCTGGGCGTCGACGCGCCCGCCTCCGCGGAAGCGGAAGCGGAAGCGGAAGCGGAAACCGAGGCCGCCGCCGCTGCGTGAACCGCCCGCACTCCCCCTCCCCGTGAACAGCACGAACACACCGAACGGACTCACCATGCGACGACACCTCGCCGCCCCCGCCCTGCTCCTCCCGCTAGCCCTGCTGCTCGCCGCATGCTCCGGCTCCCCCTCTGCCAACACCTCGTCCGCAGGCTCGGGCGGCGGGACCGACGGCAAGGGGTCGCTCACCCTCAACGTCGGGGACCAGAAGGGTGGTTCGGAGGCCGTGCTGCGCGCGGCCGGGGAGCTCGACGACCTGAAGTACAAGATCCGCTGGTCCACCTTCACCTCCGGGCCGCCCCTTCTGGAGGCCGTCAACGCCAAGGCCGTGGACATCGGCGCCGTAGGCAACACGCCACCCGTCTTCGCCGCCGGAGCGAACTCGAAGATCTCCGTGGTGGCCGCCACCCACGGGACCGCCTCGGGTGAGGCCATCCTCGTACCGAACGACTCGCCGCTGAAGAAGGCCAAGGACCTCAAGGGGAAGTCCGTCGCCGTGGCGCAGGGTTCGTCGGCGCACTACCAGCTGATCGCGTCCCTGAAGAAGGCAGGGCTCGGCTTCAAGGACGTCAAGGTCAAGTATCTGCAGCCGGCCGACGCGCTGGCCGCGTTCACCAGCGGAAAGGTGGACGCCTGGTCGGTCTGGGACCCGTACACCTCGCAGGTTCTCGAAGGCAAGAAGGGCCGTGTCCTGACCGACGGCGACGGCGTGGTGAACGGCCTCAACTTCCAGGTGGCGGCGCCGGGCGCGCTCAAGGACAAGAAGAAGTCCGCGGCGGTCGACGACTACCTCAGGCGGCTGCGCAAGGCCCAGGACTGGGTCTACGACCACCCGGAGGCGTGGGCGAAGGTCTGGGCGAAGGACACCGGCCTGCCTTACGAGGTCGCGCTCGCGGCCGTCAAGCGCAGCAACGGCACGCGGGTCCCGGTGGCCGTGGACAAGAACGTGATCGCCTCCGAGCAGAAGATCGCGGACACCTTCACCGACCAGAAGCTCATTCCGCGCCGTATCGACTTCGGTGACTTCGTCGACACCCGCTTCAACGGCAGCCTGCCGCCCTCGACCAGCAAGCCGCGCACGTACGGCAAGGAGTCCTGACGATGACCGTCCACCTCAACTGGTTCCTGCCGACCGGCGGCGACGGCCGCACCCTCGTCGACCGGCACGCCTACACCGACGGCGGCATCACGCGCTCCCGTGTCACCCCGGTCAGCGGGGTGCGGGCCCCCGACATCGACTATCTGATCCAGATCGCCAAGGCCGCCGAGCAGCTGGGCTTCGAGGCGGTACTGACCCCGACCGGCACCTGGTGCGAGGACGCCTGGCTGACGACGGTCGCGCTGGCCCAGCACACGGAGCGGCTCAAGTTCCTGGTGGCGTTCCGGCCGGGTGTCATCTCCCCCGTGCTCGCCGCACAGATGGCGGCCACATATCAGCGCATCACGCGCGGGCGGCTGCTCCTGAACGTCGTCACGGGCGGCGACTCGACCGAGCAGCGGCGTTTCGGCGATCACCTTGACCACGATCGGCGTTACTCCCGGACGGACGAGTTCCTGTCGGTCGTACGGGGCGTGTGGGGCGGCAAGCCCTTTGACTTCCACGGGGAGCACTACGACGTCGAGGGCGGTCTCACCGCGCTGCCGCCGGACCCGCTGCCGGAGATCTTCTTCGGTGGTTCGTCGGCGGCGGCCGGGCCGGTCGCGGCGCGGCACACGGATGTGTATCTGACGTGGGGCGAGCCGCCGGAGCAGGTGAAGCAGAAGATCGACTGGATTCGTGGGCTCGCCGAGGAGCAGGGGCGCACGGTCCGGTTCGGGATCCGGCTTCACACCATCTCGCGTGATTCGGCCGCCGAGGCGTGGGCCACCGCGAACCGGCTGCTCGACGACCTCAACCCGGACACCGTCGCCGCCGCCCAGCAGGCGCTCGGCCGCAGCGAGTCCGTCGGCCAGCAGCGGATGCTGGCTCTGCACGGCGGTTCCCGCGACGACCTGGAGATCTCGCCGAATCTGTGGGCGGGCGTCGGTCTCGTACGGGGCGGTGCGGGCACCGCGCTAGTCGGCAGCCACGCGGACGTCGCCGACCGGATCGAGGAGTATCACGCGCTCGGCGTCGAGCACTTCGTGCTTTCGGGCTATCCGCATCTGGAGGAGGCGTACTGGTTCGGCGAGGGCGTGATCCCGGATCTGGCGGCGCGGGGGCTGCTGCCCCGGATACCGGCGTCGCAGCTTGCCGGGGTGCCCGCGGCGAACGGGCGTCCGGCCTCCGCTCCGGGCGGCGCCCCGCTCCTGGTGGCGGGCGGGCGCTGACCCAGCTGGCACAACTGGCTCGTACGCCGGGAAGATCCCGGGCCCCGATGAAGTTAGTAGAAGCGTGAATGACATCGGGGCACGGGAAGCGGCCGCAGACGGAGCGGCACAAGAGGTGGACGCGGTCGTCATAGGCGCCGGGCAGGCGGGCCTGTCCAGCGCCTATCACCTTCGCAGGGTCGGCTTCGAGCCGGACCGGGACTTCGTCGTCCTGGACCACTCGCCACGGCCCGGCGGCGCCTGGCAGTTCCGCTGGCCCTCGCTCACGTACGGGAAAGTGCACGGGATGCACTCGCTCCCCGGAATGGAGCTGGCGGGCGCCGACCCCGCAAGGCCCTCGTCGGAGGTCATCCGGGAGTACTTCGAGGAGTACGAGCGGCGCTTCGACCTGCGGGTGCACCGGCCCATCGACGTACACCGTGTGCGCGAGGGCTACGGCGGGCGGCTGCTGGTCGAGACGTCGGCCGGGACCTGGGCGACCCGCACGCTGATCAACGCCACGGGTACCTGGGACCGGCCGTTCTGGCCGCGCTATCCGGGGCAGGACACCTTCCGTGGGCGGCAGTTGCACACGGCCGTCTATCCGGGGCCCGAGGCCTTCAAGGGGCAGCGGGTGATCGTTGTGGGCGGCGGGGCTTCGGGCACCCAGCATCTGATGGAGATCGCTCCGTACGCTGCCGGGACCACCTGGGTCACCCGGCGGGAGCCCGTCTTCCGCGAGGGACCGTTCGACGAGAACTGGGGTCGCTCGGCCGTCGCCATGGTCGAGGAGCGGGTGCGCCAGGGGCTCGCGCCACGGAGCGTGGTGTCCGTGACCGGGCTGCCCGTCAACGACGCCATCCGGCAGGCACGGGCCGACGGGGTGCTCGACCGCCTCCCGATGTTCGACCGCATCACACCGAGCGGCGTGGAGTGGGACGACGGGCGGCGCGTCGATGCCGACGTCATTCTCTGGGCCACCGGATTCCGGGCGGCCATCGAGCACTTGGCGCCGCTGCGGCTGCGCGAGGCGGGCGGCGGCATCCGGATCGAGGGCACCCGGGCCGTCGCCGACCCCCGCATCCACCTGGTGGGCTACGGGCCATCGGCCAGCACGATCGGCGCGAACCGTGCGGGGCGGGCGGCGGCGCGGGACATCAAGCGGCTGCTGGAGGACGTGCCGATCACGGTGTGATGCAGGGGTGGCGCGGGGGCACGCGCCACCCGCCACCCGCCCCGCGCCCCCGCGGGCCGCTAGCCGTCCTGCTTGCTCTCGTCCTTGTTCTCGTCCTTGTTCTCGTCGTTGTCGTCGTTCTTGCTCTTGTTCTTGTTCTTGTTGAACTCCGCCACGTTCTTCTGCTGCTCCTCGAAGCTCGACGTGAAGCGGGTGTCCCCCGGCTTCACCGTCACGAAGTACAGCCAGTCGCCCTGCGTCGGGCTCGTCGCCGCACGCATCGCCTCGTCACCGGGGTTGCCGATCGGAGTAGGGGGCAGACCCATGCGCGTATACGTGTTGTAGGGGCTGTTGATCTTTGTGTCGCGGTCGCGGGTGTTCAGCGTCGAGCGGTTCAGGGCGTAGTTGATCGTCGAGTCCATCTGCAGCGGCATGCCCTGGTCGAGACGGTTGTAGATGACCCGGGCCACCTTGCCCATGTCCGCCTTGGAGCCTGCCTCGGCTTCGATCATGCTCGCGATGGTGACGGTCTGGTAGACGTTCACCGCGTTGCGGTCGGCGCCCGCGGTGACCTGGCCGCCGCTGAACTTCTTGGCAGCCGTGTTCACCATGTACGACAGCACGGACGCGGGGGTCGACTGGTTGCTGATGGGATACGTCGCCGGGAAGAGGTAACCCTCTGGGTTGCCGCCCGCGTCGCTGGGGAGTTTGAGGCCGGCCTTGGGGATGGCCTTCTTCGTGGTGCCGGTCGGCACGCCGAGGGCCTTGTCGACGGCGCCGTACACCTGGCCCGAGCGCCAGCCCTCCGGGATGGTCAGCGACTCGGGGCGCGCGCTGTCGTCCGGGAGCAGCAGCGGCACCGTAACGGCGGTGACCGCCGCGACGGCTCCGGTCGCGATCAGGGCGATCCGCCCCCGACGCGTCAGTCGAATCGTGCCCCGGCGCGGAGTCTTGGTCTGCAGCATGCGGGCACGGTATCCCGCAAATGCAGACATTCCGTGCATATCTTCATTTTGCTGGCTCCAGTTGGGCGTCTCTGCGAACCAGGGCGGCGTAACGACCGTCCTTCTCCAGGAGCTCCTCGTGGGTGCCGCGCTCGGCGGTCCGGCCCGCGTCCAGGACCACGATCTGGTCGGCGCCACGGACCGTGGAGAGCCGGTGGGCGATGGTGAGCGTCGTCCGGTCGGCGGACAGGGCGTCGATGGCATCCTGCACGGCGTGCTCGGTGTGCGTGTCCAGGGCGCTGGTCGCCTCGTCCAGGATGAGCACGGGCGGGTCGCGCAGGATCGTACGGGCGATGGCTAGGCGCTGCTTCTCGCCTCCGGAGAAGCGGTGGCCGCGCTCGCCGACCACGGTGTCGTACCCGTCGGGCAGGGACGCGATGTGGTCGTGGATCTGGGCGGCGCCCGCGGCCGCGACCAGTTCCTCGTCCGTGGCGTCGGGCTTGGCGAAGCGCAGGTTCTCGGCGACCGAGGCGTGGAAGAGATACGTCTCCTGGGACACGACGCCGACGGCCCGGGCCAGCGTGTCGAAGTCCAGGTCGCGCACGTCGACGCCGTCGATCGTGACCCGGCCGCCCGTCACGTCGTACAGCCGCGGCACGAGATAGCTGAGGGTCGACTTTCCGGAGCCCGTGGGGCCGACGACGGCCAGGCTGCCGCCGGCGGGGACGGTGATGTCGATGCCGTCGAGGATCGGGCGGCTCTGGCCGTCGTCCCCGTCGTAGCGGAACTCGACGTCCTCGAAGCGGACTTCGCCCTTGATCTTGTCCAGGCGCACCGGGCGCTCGGGCTCGGTGATGTCGATGGGCAGGTCCAGATACTCGAAGATGCGCTGGAAGAGCGCGAGCGAGGTCTGGATCTGTACGCCGGTGGAGAGCAGGCTCACGGTGGGCCGGAACAGACCCTGCTGGAGCGAGACGAAGGCGACGAGCGTGCCGATCGAGACCGTCGGCCCGCCCATCTGGAAGGCGAGGCCCGCGGTCCAGTAGATGACGGCGGGCATGGCGGCCATGACGATCGAGATGACGGCCATGCGCCAGCGCCCCGCCATGTTCGACCGGACCTCGAGGTCGACAAGACGGTCGGACTCGTCGGAGAAGGACTTGGTGAGCGAGTCGGCGCGGCCCATCGTGCGGCCGAGCAGGATGCCGCTGACCGAGAGCGATTCGGTGACCGTGGCGGCCATCGCGGCCATCTGCTTCTGGCGCTGCGTGGCTATCTTCTTGCGCTCGCGGCCGACCCGGCGGCTGATCCACACGAAGACGGGCAGCAGGAGCAGCGAGACCGCCGTGAGGCGCCAGTCGAGGGCGAGCATCGCGACGATGGTGGCGATCACGCTGGTGAAGTTCGAGACCAGGGAGGTGGCGGTGGAGGTGACCGTCGCCTGCATGCCGCCGATGTCACTGGCGATGCGGGACTGGACCTCACCGGTGCGGGTCCTGGTGAAGAAGGCGAGCGACATGCTCTGAAGGCGGCCGTAGACCGCGGTGCGCAGGTCGTGCATGACGCGCTGACCGACAGTGGTGCTGATCAGGGTCTGCAGGACACCGAAGACGCTGGTGACGACCGCGCTGAGGATCATTCCGAGGGCGAGCAGGCTCAGCAGGCCCGTCCGTCCCTGCGGGATCGCGGTGTCGAGGATCTCCTTCAGCAGGAAAGGGGTGGCGACCGAGACCAGGGAGGCGGCGCCGACCAGCAGGCCGACGACCGTGAGGCGGGCGCGGTAGGGGCGGAAGAGGCGCAGGATGCGGCGGATCTGCCGCGGCTGTTCCTCTTGGCCGGGGGCCAGGGGCTGCGGTGTCCACTTGGGTTCGTCGTGACGCATGGGCTCCTACGGGAGGTGAGACGGCGGCCGGCGCACGGGCCGGCGGGGGCAGTCGGCCCACGGCCGACGATGACGGTCGGCAGACATACAGCCGACGATCTGAGGGAGCATAGCTCACTGTTACCTATGCTCACAATGCACAAGGTCCTGATAATGTTCCCGCATGAACACCCCGGACGCAGACGGACTGCTCGCCGAACAGCTGCTGCGGCTGACCCGCAGGCTGCACCGCATCCAGAAGCGCTACCTGGTGCCGATCGGCATCACCCCGGCCCAGTCCCGCCTGCTGCGCACCCTCGTGCACTACGACACGCCGCCCCGCATGGCCGACCTCGCCCAGCGCCTCGAAGTGGTCCCGCGCGCCGTGACGAGCCTGGTCGACGGCCTGGAGGCCAGTGATCTCGTGCGCCGCGTCCCCGACCCCACCAACCGCCGGGTGATCCGCATCGAGCTCACGGACGCGGGACGCAAGGCGCTGAGGGAGCTGCGCAGCGCGCGCCGGGCCGCCGCGGAGGACATCCTGGCTCCACTGGACGCCGAGCAGCGCGAACAGCTTGGCGGCCTGCTGAACACCCTGTTCGATGTGCCGGACGTACGCCGCTGCTGACACCGCCAGACCCGTCCGATCCCGCCGAGGAGAGCTCATGCCGTTCCTGGAGCCCAAGCCGGAATCCCTGCGCCCCGCCTCGCGTCCGGAGGGCCCGGCCCACGACCGGGTCCCGGACCGGCAGGCCAAGGGCACGCCCGAGCCGCTGCGCTCGGAGCTGTCCGCTCTGCTCGGCGCGGACAAGGTCCTGACGAAGATCTCCGACCTCGTGCGGTACGCATCCGATGCGAGCCCCTACCGCTTCGTGCCGCAGGTCGTGGTCGTCGCCGAGGACATCGACGACGTCTCCGCCGTCCTGTCGTACGCGCACGGCAGGAGCCGCGAGGTCGTCTTCCGCGCGGCGGGCACCTCGCTCAACGGCCAGGCCCAGGGCGAGGACATCCTGGTCGACGTGCGCAAGCACTGGGCGGGCGTCGAGGTCATCGGTGACGGCGAGCAGGCTCGCATCGGTCCCGGCACGACCGTCCTGCGGGCCAACGCCACGCTCGCCCGGCACGGGCGCGTGCTCGGCCCCGACCCGGCGAGCGCCATCGCCTGCACGATCGGCGGGGTCGTCGCGAACAACGCGTCCGGGATGACGGCGGGCACCACCCGAAACTCGTATCGCACGGTGGCCTCACTCACCTTCGTCCTGCCGACGGGCACGGTCGTCGACACGGCCGACCCCGACGCCGACGAGGAGCTGGCGCACGCCGAACCGGCCCTGTGCGAGGGCCTGTTGGCGATCAAACGGGAGATCGAGGCGGACCAGGAGCTCACGGCCCGCATCCGCGCCAAGTACGAGATCAAGAACACCAACGGCTACCGCCTGGACGCGTTCCTGGACGGGGCGACACCCGTCGAGATCCTGCGCGGCCTGATGGTCGGCTCGGAGGGCACCTTCGGGTTCATCTCGGAGGTCGTCTTCGACACACTTCCGCTGGACCGGCGGGTCACCACCGCCCTGCTGTTCTTCCCGTCCCTTCCTGCCGCGGCCGCGGCCGTCCCACTGTTCAACGAAGCGGGCGCGCTGGCCGTCGAGCTGATGGACGGCAACACGCTGCGCGCGTCGACCAGCGTCGCGGGGGTCCCCGCCGACTGGGCACAGCTCCCGAAGTCGACGGCGGCGCTCCTCGTGGAGTTCCGCGCACCGGACGAGGCGCGCCAGGAGGCGTACGAAGCAGCGGCCGCCGAGGTCGTCGAGGGGCTCCAACTCGTCACGCCGGTCGCCTCGGTGACCAACGCCTTCACCCGCGACCCGAAGACGATCGGCGGCTACTGGAAGGCCCGCAAGGCCTTCGTGACGGCGGTCGGCGGCTCGCGGCCCTCCGGGACGACGCTGATCACCGAGGACTTCGCGGTGCCGCCGTCCCGGCTCGCCGACGCCTGTGAGGCCCTCCTTGAGCTCCAGACCCGGCACGGCTTCGACGCGGCCGTCGCGGGGCACGCCGCGCACGGCAATCTGCACTTCCTGCTCGCCTTCGACGCGGCCCTTCCGGCGGACGTGGAGCGCTATGCCGCGTTCATGGACGAGTTCTGCAAGCTCACCGTCGAGCGCTTCGACGGATCGCTCAAGGCCGAGCACGCGACGGGACGCAACATCGCCCCGTTCCTCGAACTCGAATGGGGCCCGAAGGCCACGGAGTTGATGTGGCGCACCAAGCAGCTCATCGACCCGGACTGTGTGCTCGCGCCGCGCATCGTCCTCGACCGCGACCCGAAGGCCCACCTCCGGGGCCTGAAGACGATCCCCAAGGTGGAGCTGATCGCGGACCCCTGCATCGAGTGCGGCTTCTGCGAACCGACCTGCCCCAGCGAGGACTTGACGACCACACCGCGCCAGCGGATCGTCCTGCGCCGCGAGATGATGCGCCAGGCGCCCGGCTCCCCGGTCGAGGACGGCCTGATCGAGGCGTACGGATACGACGCCGTGGACACGTGCGCAGGCGATTCGACCTGCAAGCTGGCCTGCCCGGTGGGCATCGACACGGGCGCCCTGATGAAGGACTTCCGGCACGCACGGCACTCGCCGCGCGAGGAGAAGGCAGCTGCCGTAGCCGCCAGGAACTTCAAGACGGTCGAGGCCGCCGCCCGGCTCGCGGTGGCCGCATCGAGCCGGATCAGCGACCGGCTCCTGACCACGGTGACGCGCGCCGCGCGCAAGGCCGTCCGCCCCGATCTGGTCCCCGAGTGGCTGCCGGACATCCCGGGAGCGGCCGCCCGCAAGCTGCCGCGCACCACGCGCGTGGGCGCGAGCGCCGTCTACTACCCGGCGTGCGTCAACCGCATCTTCGGGAGCCCCGGTGACCGCTCCCTTCCGGAGGCGGTGGTCTCCGTCTCCACGCGCGCGGGAAGGCCCGTCTGGATTCCGGACGATGTCGCGGGGACGTGCTGCGCCACGATCTGGCACTCCAAGGGGTACGACGAGGGCAACGCGGTGATGGCCAATCGCATCGTCGAGGCGGCCTGGGGCTGGACGGCGGGCGGCAGGCTGCCCCTCGTGGTGGACGCCTCGTCCTGCACGCTCGGCATCGCGCACGAGGTCGTGCCCTATCTCACCGCCGACAACCGGCAGTTGCACCGGGAGCTGACCGTCGTCGACTCCCTCGTCTGGGCCGCGGACGAGCTGCTCCCCCACCTGACCGTGTACCGCACGGTCGGCTCCGCCGTCCTGCACCCCACCTGCTCCATGAGCCACCTCGGCGACGAGGCCGAGCTGCGCGCCGTCGCCGAGGCCTGCGCGGACGAGGTGGTGGTCCCGGACGACGCGGGCTGCTGCGCCTTCGCCGGTGACCGCGGCATGCTGCACAAGGAGCTGACGGAGTCGGCCACCCGCAAGGAGGCGGCGGAGGTCACCGCCCGCGCCTTCGACGCGCACCTGTCGGCGAACCGCATGTGCGAGGTGGGCATGGACCACGCCACGGGCCGCGCCTACTACTCCGTACTCCTGGAGCTGGAGCGCGCGACCCGTCCGTAGGCGTCGGCAGCGGCTGCTTCGGTAAAGGAAAGTCCAACTCCCTGGCCACTTCGGTCCCTTGCGCCACGCCCATCCCCCCATCAGGGTGGCATCCGTTCCAGCGCAGGCATCCAAGCCACGGAGGTCCGATGCACGACGAGCACGCGATACCGAACCCTGACGAGTCCGCGACCCCTGACGACTCCGCCGACGGCGCCTCCCGCCGTGCCGTGCTCCGCACCGCCGGCCTCGCGGGGGCCGGGCTCGGCCTCGGCGCCCTCGCCGGCGGCACGGCCCACGCCGAAACCCCGCAGGGCGCCTCGGCGGCCACGGCCGCCGAGGCTCCGCCCCGCAAGGGCAAGACCATGATCGGCGTACCGTTCGAGCGGCGTTCCACGGTGCGTGTCGGCATTGTCGGGCTCGGCAATCGCGGCGGCAGCATGATCGACCTGTTCCTGGCGATCCCGGGGGTGAAGGTCGTCGCGCTCTGCGACCCGGTCAAGGACAAGACGGCGGCAGCCGCGAAGAAGGTCACCGACGCGGGCCAGCCCGCCCCGGCGACGTACACCAAGGGCGATCACGACTTCGAGAACCTGTGCAAGCGCGGGGACATCGACTTCGTGTACGTGGCGACGCCCTGGGACTGGCACTTCGACATGGCCAAGACGGCGATGCTCAACGGCAAGCATGTCGGCGTGGAGTGTCCCGTCTCCCTCCAGCTCGACCAGCTCTGGGAACTGGTCGATCTCTCCGAGCGGACCCGCAGACACTGCATGCAGTTGGAGAACTGCTGTTACGGCAAGAACGAGATGCGCGTCCTGCGCATGGCCCACGCGGGCAAGTTCGGGGATCTGCTGCACGGGGCGGGCGCGTACAACCACGACCTGCGCGGCCTGATGTTCGACCCGGACTACTACGAGGGCCCGTGGCGGCGCCTGTGGCACACGCGGCTGCGCGGTGACCTCTACCCCAACCACGGCTTCGGCCCGGTCTCCAACTACATGGACATCAACCGCGGCGACCGCGTCACCCACATCTCCAGCTTCGGCACGCCCGCCCTCGGTCTCGCCGAGTACCGCAAGGCGCACATGCCCGCGGGCGACCCGAGCTGGAAGGAGACGTACATCGAGAGCGACCGCACCATCAGCCTCGTACAGACGGCGAAGGGGCGGGTGATCCGCCTGGAGCACGACGTCTCGACCCCCCACCCCTACAGCCGCATCAACAGCCTCGGCGGCACCAAGGGCGTCTTCGAGGACTATCCCGAGCGCATCTACATCGAGCCGGACCACACGGACGACGAGTGGGGCGACTTCGGCAAGTACGCCGCGGACTTCGACCACTGGCTGTGGAAGGAGCACTCCAACCCGCCCGGCGGGCACGGCGGCATGGACTACATCATGATCTTCCGTCTGATGCAGACCATGCAGCTCGGCCTGGTGCCGGACTTCGACGTCTACGACGCCGCGGTCTGGACGTCACCCGTACCCCTGAGCCATCTGTCGATCAAGGCGAAGGGCGCGCCGCAGGCGATCCCGGACTTCACTCGCGGGCTGTGGAAGAAGGAGCGTCCGGGAGTGGACTCGGAGAAGCCGCAGGCGTAAGGGACTTGGGCCCGGCGGTGCTCTCATCGGCGCCGCCGGGTTCCTCCGTGGTCGCAGTCGGTTCCGCCTGCTCCGTCGGCTCCGCCTGCTCCGGTACGAAGGCGATCTCTCCGGAGAGGACCTTCTTCGCCCGAGCCGTGTCGAGGGCGCCCTCCCAGCGCGAGACCACGAAGACGGCGACGCAGTTGCCGAGCAGGTTCGTGGCGACGCGCATGGCGTCCATGATGCGGTCCACGCCGAGCAGCAGGGCGACCGCGCCCGCCGGAATGACCCCGAGCGCGGAGGCGGTGGCGGACAGCGCGAGGAACGCCGAACCGGGCACGCCCGCCATGCCCTTGCTGGTCAGCATCAGGACGAGGACGACGGTGATCTGCTGGCCCAGGCTCAGGTCCACGCCCACGGCCTGCGCGATGAACAACGTACCGACGGAGAGGTAGATCGAGGCGCCGTCGAGGTTGAAGGAGTACCCCGTCGGCAGGACCAGGCCCACCGCGTCGTCGCGGCAGCCCGCCTGGCGCAGCTTCTGCATCATGCGGGGCATGACTGTCTCGCTGGAGGCCGTGCCGAGCGCGAGCAGCATCTCCTCGCGCGTGTAGCGGACGAACTTCCACAGGCTCAGGCCGGTCAGCGCCTTCAGGGCGACGCCGAGCAGCACGAGGAAGATCAGGGCCACCGCGTAACAGACACCGATGAGCTTGCCGTACGTCGACAGGGCGCCGAGCCCGTACTCCCCCACCAGGTGCGCGGTCGCGCCGAACACGGCGAGCGGCGCCAGCTTCATGATGAAGCCGACGATCGCGAAGACGATCTCCTGGCCCTGCTCGATGGCGGGCAGGATCGCGGGGACCTTCGTGTTGCCGAGGTGCAGCAGGGCCGCGCCCACCAGGCAGGACAGGACGAGGACTTGGAGCAGCGAGTTCTCCGCGAAGGCGCCGATCGCGCTGTCGGGCAGCGAGTGCAGGATGAACTCGCTCGTCGAGGGCAGTTCACCGCCGCCCGTCTTCTCGTCGACGGCCGAAGCGTCGAGCGTGGAGGGGTCGACGTTCATTCCGGTGCCGGGGCCGACGAGGTTTCCTGCGACCAGGCCGACGACGAGGGCGACCGTGGTCGCGACCTCGAACCAGATGAGAGCCTTGAGCCCGATGCGGCCGAAGGCCTTGAGGTCTCCGGCCTTGGTGATACCGGCGACGACCACGCAGAAGACGAGCGGGGCGATCATCGCCTTGATCAGACGTACGAAGCCGTCGCCGAGCGGTTGGACGGCGGTGCCCGCGTGGGGCCACAGCCGTCCGACGAGGACTCCGATCACCAACGCGCAGGCGACCTGCGCGAACAGTGAGGTACGCAATGTGCGTGCTACGCGTCGCGGCAGGGACGGTACGGACTGCGGCACGGGCACTCCTGTAGTGAGACTTCATGTGACTTCTGCCATACGGAATTTTCTTTCCGCGAGGCGTCACTATGGCGGAGTGCCCGCTTCCGCAAAAGACCTCCAGATCACATCGGCGTAAATCTTGGATCTTGCTCCAAATCGCGGGAGCGGAGCGAGGAGTTCAGCAGCGCAGCCGGTTCACCGTCAGGGTCCCCTGCTCGGTGGCCAGCGTGCGGTCGTAGCAGCCGCCGTCGCCGTACGCGCGATAGCGCTCACGGGACGTGCCGACGGCGTGCCGGTCCTCGCGCGGGACGTTGGCGGTGTACGTCGCGTCGCCTTCGTAGCGGTCGTCGGTGACCGAGCGGGCCGTGCGGCGCCCGTCGTTCGTGATGACCGTCTCCGCGCGGTCGCCGAGGGCGATCTCGGTGCGCAGCCGGTCCCCGGCGCCGAGCGTCGTCGTGCCGTCCACCGTGTAGGTCCGGTCGGTGCGGGTCGCACGTCCGTCCCGGGTGACCGTCTCGCGGTCGGTCCAGGTGGACTTGAGCGCGTCGGTGGACTCGCCCTCGGTCCAGCGGTGGACGGAGGTGTTAGCGAGCGCGCGGGTGACGGTCGTCTCGACGCGGCCGTGGGAGGTGTCGACGTATCCCGAGACGCTGAGCCGGTGGCTGCCCCGGGTGTCGAGCCGGTGCTCGCGCTCCGGCGAACCGGGCGTGTACGCCGCCTTGTTGGCGAGGTCACCCGCCTTGTGCGCGGTCAGCTTGCCGGTGACGTGCTCGCTCTGCTCGTCCTGCCAGACCAGGATGTTGGTCGGGGTGTGCCAGCCGGTCGTGGCCTCGGGGCGGCCCGCGACGGACACCTCCACCTGGTGCGGGCGGCCGTCGTTGAGCAGCCCGGCGAAGGGCGTCAGGTCGTACTCGATGGGCTTGATGTCGAAGGCACGGGGCCCGGGAATCACGTACCACAGGAAGGGGTTGGACCAGCCGCCCGTCCACACGGTCGGGAACGGCGTGGCGATACCGGCGAGTTGGCCGTCGACCGTGACCTGCACCTCGCGGTAGGGCCCGTCCTCGGCCTTGCAGGAGTACGGCGCCGCGTCCGGGACCGTCAGGTACCAGTACTCCTCGCAGCCGCCGCCGGAGCCGGTCGCGTAGACCTCGGCGACGATGCGCTCACTGTTGCGCGGGGTGGTGAGGGTGGTGCCGTCGCCCAGCGGCAGAACGCGGTCCGGGGGCACCTGCTCGCGCTTCGCGCCGCCCTTCTGCGCCGCGTAGAACGTGAGGGTCGCCTTGACGTCGATGATGCCCGTGTACGTCTCGTTGACGACGTTCCCGATGAGCATCTCGACCCGCTGATCGCGCCCCAGGGTCTCGCGGTAGCGCGTGACGTCCTTCTCGACGGACCAGGTGATGCCGTCGGCGGACGGCTCGGGAGTGGACGTACGGAAGACCTCGACGCCGCCGATGCGGAGATAGCCGAGGCGGTCGTACTGCCGCCCCTTGACCTTGCCGTCGAGGCGCAGGACCACCTTGCCCCAGTCGCCCGCGCCGCACTTCCCGGGTGGGCTGTAGGCACCTTCGTAGGGCGTGAAGTCCTTGAACTGGGCCTCGGCCACGGTCACTTCGCAGGACTTGGTGTGCGGCTTCGGGACGGGCGGGGCGGCGGTGACCGGGTCGTGCCAGTCGTTGCCGAACTCCGGTGGGGGCGTGTCCGCCGCCGCCGGGCCCGCGCTGAAGAGTGTGCTCGCCGCGAGGGTGACCCCGGCGAGCATGGACATGACGCGTCTTCTCATGGGGGATTTCTACGGCGAGTCGACGATCACCGCTAGCCCCTGCTCACCCCTGCTCGCCCCTGCTAGCCCCTCAGGTTCGCCTCGTCGCCCATCACCACGACCGGATGCTGCTTCGGGTCGAGGTTCTTGAGCAGATACTCCATGCCCTGCTTCGACAGGCTCACGCAGCCCGACGTCCCGCTGCCGTGGTCCATGTGCAGCCAGATGCTGCCGCCCTTGGACTGGCCCTGGGGACGGGTCGGGTCGTTGGGCGGGGTGCCCTTGGCGCGGTTGTAGTCGATGGCGATGACGTAGTCGAAGTCGTGCCAATGTGTCTTGGCCCAGTAGTGCGGGGCCTGCATCGACGTGCTCTGGGTGTACGGGAATCCGGCGCCCGGATCGGCGAGGACACCGCCCGCGTCGGTGAGCGTGAAGACGCCGACCGGGCTGCGCTTGTCGTTCTCGCGGTGGTCGGTGGTCCAGCCCTTTTTGCCGTTGTGCGCGGCCCAACTGCGGGTCTTGTCCCATGTCGAGCCGGACTTCTCGTACAGGACGACGGTGGACTTCGCCGAGTCCTCGCCCTCTCCATAGACCGCGACGACCTGCCGGGAGTTCTTGGGGATCTTGTTCTGGAGGCGGTCGCCCACGTCGGGGATGCGCTTGAGATCGGTCGTCGCCGACGCCTCGGCTCTCTTCGCCCGGTCCCCGCCCGCGTCGTTCTTCCCCCCGGTCTTCGCCCTGTCGTCCGCAGTTCCACAGGACGTCAGAAGAACACCGCAGGCCGCGACGGCGGCCGCCGCTCGCACCGCACCGGCTATACGCATCCGTCCATGGTCGCACCCGGTTCCGGCGAGCCGTCCCGGCGCCCGGTCCGGGGCGGAGAAGGGGCCGAATCTTTACTCCCCGACGGAAAATCGTTTGCTTCGCGCCACCGTCCGAGGCGAACCTTTCACGGCCTGTTACCGCCGCTCGATGTCAGTCGGCTCCGTCCGTGGAGCTGCTCCTCCGCCGTTCACCACCGTCCGTTCACGCCGGCACGCTCCGCCGAACCGACGGTCTGTCTTCCGACCCTGGGACGTCACACGTCATGCAGATTCGCGACCTTCCGTTCTCCGACCCGGGCATGCCGGATGCCCGCTCGGGCCCTCACTTCCTTCGCTGGCTCGGGCGCAACCAGCTCGACGGTCAGCTGAAGTCACTCGCCTGGGGCCTCCTGCACTTCGGCTCCATCGCGGTTCTCCCCTACCTCGTCGGCTTCTCCGTGCAGGCCGTGATCGACCGCTCAGGGGAACGGCTCGCCGTGGCGGGTGCGGTGATGGCGCTGTGCGGCATCGCCATCGCCCTGGGCGACACCATGCTGCACCGCACGGCGGTCACCAACTGGATCACCGCTGCCGCCCGCGTCCAGCAGCTCCTGGCCCGAAGGACCGCGCAGCTCGGCTCGGCGCTCACGCGACGCGTCGCCGCCGGTGAGGTGGTCGCGGTCTCGACCGGTGACGTCGAGAAGATCGGCTGGTTCGTGGAGGCGATCTCGCGGTTCACGGCAGCCGCGCTGACGGTCGTCCTCGTCTGCGTGGGGCTCGTCGTGTACGAGCCCGCCCTCGGCGTCGTCGTCGCGGTGGGTGTCCCGGTGCTCGCGCTCGCCGTGCTGCCGCTGCTTCCGCGCGCCACCCGGCGGGCCGATCATCAGCGGGAGAAGGCCGGGCGCGCCACCGAGCTGGCCTCGGACACCGTGGCGGGACTGCGGGTGCTGCGGGGCATCGGTGGCGAGGAACTCTTCCTCGACCGCTACCGCAGCGCCTCGCAGGAAGTGCGTACGGCCGCCGTGCGCAGCGCCCGCATGTGGGCGGCGATCTCGGCAGTACAGGTGCTGATGCCGGGGCTGCTGTTGATCGTGGTCGTCTGGCACGGCGTGAACCTCGCCCGCGAAGGCCGGATCACCATCGGTGAACTGGTCACCGTCTACAGCGCGGTCACGATGCTGACCTACCCGTTGCGGCACTTCGAGGAGATCGCGATGGCCTACAGCTTCTCGCGCCCCTCGGCCAAGCGCGCCGCCCGGGTGCTCTCCCTCCAGCGCACGACGCATGCCGGTGACGAGCAGACGGCGGGTTCCGAGCATGCCCGTGACGGCGCCGAGACGCCCACGGGTGATCTCTACGACCCGGCGACCGGGCTCCTCGCCCCCTCGGGACGTCTCACCGCCGTCGTGTGCGGCGACCCGGACGAGGCGGGGCGGCTCGCCGAGCGCCTCGGCGGGCACGCGGCGTTCGACGACGCGGAGGAGCTGCCGTCCGTGCTGCTCGGCGGGGTACCGCTCGACGAGGTGCCGCTGGCCACCGCCCGCACCGCCGTCCTCGTACAGGACAAGGATCCGGTCCTGCTCTCCGGCACGCTCCGCGCCCTCCTCGACGTACCGGCGTCGGGAGCCGTGAGCGCCGACGACGCCCTGCAGGCCGCGCAGTGCGCGGACGTCCTGGACGCCCTGGCGCAGGCTTCGGTGGACGAGGCCCCGCTGGACGCCCATGTCACCGAACGCGGACGCTCCCTGTCGGGCGGGCAGCGGCAACGGCTCGCGCTGGCCCGCTCGTTGATCACCGACCCCGAGATCCTGGTGCTCGACGAGCCGACGTCCGCCGTCGACTCGCACACCGAGGCTCGGGTCGCCGAGGGCATCAAGGGTCTACGCAAGGGACGTACCACCGTGGTCCTCACGTCGTCGCCGCTGCTCCTCGACCGGGCCGAGCGCGTGGTCTTCCTCCACGGGGGCGAGGTCGCGGCAGTGGGCGAACACCGCGAACTGGTGCGGAGCGAGCCGCGCTACCGGGCGGTCGTGACGCGCGAGACGGACGAGGAACAGGCGCCTGTGGCGCTGGACGACATCAAGATCGGCATCGACATCGAGGAGACGGCATGATCGGCCTGGCGCCACCGGAATACGACCCGGCGGCCCCGACCACCGCGGACACCCTGCCCGTCGGCGCACCCGCGACGGTCGGAGCCTACGTACGCGAGCTGGCCAAGCGGCACCGCCGGGCCTTCGCCCTGCTCATCACGGTCAACACTTGCGCCGTGATCGCCTCGATGGCTGGTCCCTACCTGCTGGGCGATCTGGTCGAGAACGTCACGGACAGCGCCCGCGACCTCCATCTGGGGCGCACCATCGGCCTCTTCACCGTCGCCCTGCTCGTGCAGGCCCTCTTCGTCCAGCAGGTGCGGCTGCGCGGCGCGATGCTCGGTGAGCGGATGCTGGCCGATCTGCGCGAGGACTTCCTCGTCCGTTCGGTCGGGCTGCCGCCGGGTGTGCTGGAGCGGGCCGGGACGGGGGACCTGCTGTCGCGGATCACGACGGACGTCGACCGGCTCGCGAACGCCATGCGGGAGGCGGTTCCGCAGCTCGCGATCGGCGTGGTGTGGGCCGCGCTCCTGATCGGCGGTCTCGCCGTGACCGCGCCGCCGCTGGCGCCCGCCATCCTCGTCGCCGTGCCGCTCCTTGTCGTCGGCTGCCGCTGGTACTTCAAGCGGGCGCCGTCCGCCTACCGTTCGGAGGCCGCGGGATACGCCGCTGTCGCCGCGGCCCTCGCGGAGACCATCGACGCGGGGCGGACGGTGGAGGCACACCGTCTCGGGGAGCGCCGCGTGGAGCTGTCGGAGCGCCGCATCAAGGAATGGACGGCGTGGGAACGGCACACGCTCTACCTGCGCTCCGTCCTCTTCCCGGTCATCACCTTCACCCACACCATCGTGCTCTGCTCCGTCCTGATGATCGGCGGCGTGTTCGTCCTGCAGGGCTGGATCGGCGTCGGTCAGCTGGCCACGGGCGCCCTGATCGCGCAGATGCTCGTCGACCCGCTGGGGATCATCCTGCGCTGGTACGACGAGCTGCAGGTCGCCCAGGTCTCACTGGCCCGCCTCGTGGGCGTACGTGACATCGAACCGGACGCGGGCGACGGTTCCGTCGCTCCGGACGGACGCGAAGTGTTCGCGGACGACGTGCACTTCGGCTACCGCGCGGGCGTCGACGTCCTGCGCGAGGTGTCACTCGCCGTCGCGCCGGGTTCGCGTGTCGCCCTGGTCGGCCCGTCCGGCGCGGGCAAGTCCACGCTCGGCAGGCTGCTCGCCGGGATCTACGCACCGCGCAACGGTCACGTGACGTTGGGCGGCGCGGAGCTGTCGGCCATGCCTGCCGAGGAGGTCCGCTCCCATGTGGCGCTGGTCAACCAGGAGCACCACGTCTTCGTGGGCTCCCTGCGCGACAACCTCCTCCTCGCCAGGACCGGGGCGCGGGACGCCGAGCTGTGGGCGGCGCTCGGCGCGGTCGAAGCGGACAGCTGGGCACAGGCCCTGGGCGAGGGCCTGGACACCGAGGTGGGCTCGGGCGGCTTCGCCCTCACCCCGGCACAGGCCCAGCAGATCGCGCTGGCCCGCCTGGTCCTCGCCGACCCGCACACCTTGGTGCTCGACGAGGCGACGTCCCTCCTCGACCCGCGCGCGGCACGCCACTTGGAACGCTCCCTCGCGCGCGTCCTGGACGGCCGCACGGTCGTGGCGATCGCCCACCGCCTGCACACCGCGCACGACGCGGATGTCATCGCGGTGGTCGAGAACGGCCGGATCAGCGAGCTGGGCAGCCACGACGAGCTGGTCGGGGCGGGTGGCGCGTACGCGGCGCTCTGGCGGTCCTGGCACGGGTGATCTGGCGGTCCTGGCACGAGTGAGGTGTGCTCCCCGTTTGCTCCCCGGCTGAAGCCGGGGGGCCGAGGGGGCCGGGGGGATCTGTGGTCGGGC
>NZ_BAAAUG010000077.1:15874-153786 GCF_039533825.1 Streptomyces rectiviolaceus | reverse complement strand
CGACCCTCAGGTATGCGAGCCAGCTCTCAGGTGCGCAGACCGACGGCTATCCCTCCGCCGCCTTTGCGTAATCCTGCGCCATGCCTCCGGCGAAGTCGTACACCACGACCTGTTCCTCACCCACGACCCAGGCGTCGTGTCCGGGCGCCACCACGAAGACATCGCCCGGTCCGACTTCCGCCTCGCCTCCGTCGTCCATGCGGATGCGCATCCGCCCCTCGACGACATAGCCGTTGTGGTGGATCTGGCAGCTCTCGGTACCCGCGAGCGGAGCCACGGACTCGGACCAGCGCCAACCGGGCTCGAAGGTGCCCACGGCGAAGTCCAGCCCTGTGAGATGGACGGCTTCGAGGTGCCCGCGCGGGAAATCGCGCCGTTCGTCCGGCTTTTCGACCGCCTTGACCTCGATCATGACCACTTCCTCCGTTCTTGCTGCAGAGTCAGTCGCCGCCGCCGCGGAATCCACGGCCGACGCCATCACCAGCCGACCCTTCACTCCATCGTCTGCCTGTCAACCGGGGCACGCCACCTGGGCGCCTGCCCGCTGGGAGGAGGGCGGGCCCGCCCTCCCGTCCTCAGATGAAGTTGAGCGCGGCCGCGCCGCCCACTCCCCCGAGCAGCATGAAGACCGGCATCAGCACCTTCAGCTCGATCCAGCTGCCCGCCCGGAACCGCATCAGCTTCGGCGGTCCGATGGGGTACCAGCGCTTGCGGCCGATGGGGATGGGCCACAGGATCGGGCAGCCGGAGACCGTGAGCGCGTCCCCGATGTCGTGCACCAGGGCGCCGAGCACGATCGGCAGGCCCAGCCACAGGTACTCCTGGCCCGGCGCGGTGAACAGCCAGTCCGCGCCGTTCCCCGGCTTGTCCAGGACTCCGGCGAGGATCCAGGCGCTCGCCGCGGCGAGCAGCCACACCAGAACATCGCTGCTCGACCCACGCGCGGCCCGCCACAGCAGGCCTTCGATCGCCAGCACCATGTGGACGAAGAGCAGCGCGAGGACCGCCCAGCGACCGCCGAAGATGGCGAGGGCGGAGGCACCCGCCCCGATGAGGACAGCCCACAGCCAGGTGTGCGTGAGAGTGCGGTGTCCGCCGGCCCTGCGTGGGTCGCCCTGCTTGCGCGTGGCCTTGTAGACGGCGGCCGAGAGCTTGTCGACGATCTCGCACAGGCCTCGGGAGATGGGTCCGAAGGCCCGCGAGATCGTCGCCGATTTGTGGTCGAGGTCGGGTGCGAGCGCGGCCCCGGCGCAGATCAAGGCCCCGACGAGGAGAACCGGCCAGGGCATCGTGTGCCCCGCCGCCGCAGCGGCCGCTCCGACGCCGAGCCAGGCCGCCGCCCCCGACAGTGAGTGTGCCGGACCCATCATGGCTGTTCCCCGCCCCATTTCCGTTGTGCTGACGCCCCGTTGGCAACCCAGCGTAGCGTTCGTGATCTTCGTACGAACCGCCGGTTCCCTGATCGAGTGAGAAGGAAGGCAAGATGGGGGTGTGACACTCATTGATCAGCTGCCGCCGGATGCCGACCCCGATGCCCTCTTCGAAGCCTTCTCCTCGTGGGCCGTGGACCAGGGGATCACTCTCTATCCGGCTCAGGAGGAGGCGCTGATCGAGGTGGTCTCCGGAGCCAACGTGATCTTGTCCACGCCGACCGGCTCCGGAAAGAGCCTGGTCGCGGCGGGTGCACACTTCACGGCCCTGGCCCAGGACAAGGTCACCTTCTACACGGCTCCGATCAAGGCGCTGGTGTCCGAGAAGTTCTTCGACCTGTGCAAGCTCTTCGGCACCGAGAACGTCGGCATGCTGACCGGTGACGCGTCCGTGAACTCCGACGCGCCCGTCATCTGCTGCACGGCCGAGGTCCTCGCGTCGATCGCGCTGCGGGACGGCAAGAACGCCGACATCGGCCAGGTCGTCATGGACGAGTTCCACTTCTACGCGGAGGGGGACCGCGGCTGGGCCTGGCAGATCCCGATCCTCGAACTGCCGCAGGCGCAGTTCATCCTCATGTCCGCGACGCTCGGCGACGTCTCGATGTTCGAGGAGGACCTGACACGCCGCACGGGCCGCCCCACCTCGGTGGTCCGCTCCGCGACGCGCCCCGTCCCCCTCTCGTACGAGTACCGCCTGACGCCGATCACGGAGACGCTCACCGAGCTCCTCGAGACCAAGCAGGCGCCGGTCTACATCGTCCACTTCACGCAGGCACAGGCCGTCGAGCGCGCGCAGTCGCTGATGAGCATCAACATGTGCACCCGCGAGGAGAAGGACAAGATCGCCGACCTGATCGGCAGCTTCCGCTTCACCACCAAGTTCGGCCGCAACCTCTCGCGGTACGTACGCCACGGGATCGGCGTCCACCACGCGGGCATGCTGCCCAAGTACCGGCGGCTCGTCGAGAAGCTGGCGCAGGCCGGCCTCCTGAAGGTCATCTGCGGCACGGACACCCTCGGCGTCGGCGTCAACGTCCCGATCCGTACGGTGCTGTTCACCGCCCTCGCCAAGTACGACGGAACGCGCGTACGCACCCTGCGCGCGCGGGAGTTCCACCAGATCGCGGGCCGCGCCGGCCGCGCGGGCTTCGACACGGCGGGCCTCGTCGTGGCGCAGGCGCCCGAGCACGTCATCGAGAACGAGAAGGCGCTCAACAAGGCGGGCGACGACCCGAAGAAGCGCCGCAAGGTAGTGCGCAAGAAGGCGCCCGAGGGCTTCGTGGGGTGGACCGAGGCCGGGTTCGAGAAGCTCATCAACTCCGAGCCCGAGCCGCTGACCTCCCGCTTCCGCGTCACGCACACCATGCTCCTCGCGGTGATCGCCCGCCCGGGCAATGCCTTCGAGGCGATGCGCCACCTCCTTGAGGACAACCACGAGCCGCGCAAGCAGCAGCTGCGGCACATCCGCCGCGCCATCGCCATCTACCGTTCGCTGCTCGCCGGCGGCGTGGTCGAGAAGCTTGACGAGCCGGACGCCTCGGGCCGCATCGTGCGACTGACGGTCGACCTGCAGCAGGACTTCGCTCTCAACCAGCCGCTGTCGACGTTCGCTCTCGCCGCCTTCGAACTGCTCGACCCGGAGTCCCCTTCGTACGCCCTCGACATGGTGTCCGTCGTCGAGTCCACCCTCGACGACCCGCGCCAGATCCTCGCCGCCCAGCAGAACAAGGCGCGCGGCGAGGCCGTGGCCCTGATGAAGGCGGACGGCGTCGAGTACGAGGACCGCATGGAGCGGCTCCAGGACATCACCTACCCCAAGCCTCTGGAGGAGCTCCTCTTCCACGCTTACAACACCTACAGGACGAGCCACCCGTGGGTCGGCGACCACCCGCTCTCCCCCAAGTCCGTGATCCGCGACATGTACGAACGGGCGCTGTCCTTCACGGAGTTCACCTCCTTCTACGAACTCGCCCGCACCGAGGGCATCGTGCTGCGCTACCTCGCCAGCGCGTACAAGGCTCTTGAGCACACCATCCCGGACGACCTGAAGTCCGAGGACCTCGAGGACCTCATCGCCTGGCTCGGCGAAATGGTCCGCCAGGTCGACTCCAGCCTCCTCGACGAATGGGAGCAGCTCGCCAACCCCGAGGTCATGACCGCCGAGGAGGCCCAGGAGCGCGCCGACCAGGTCAAGCCGGTCACCGCCAACGCCCGAGCCTTCCGCGTCCTGGTCCGCAACGCACTCTTCCGCCGGGTCGAGCTCGCCGCGCTCGACCACGTCGAGGAGCTGGGCGAACTGGATGCCGATTCCGGCTGGGACGCGGACGCCTGGGGCGCGGCCATGGACAAGTACTGGGACGAGTACGAAGATCTCGGCACCGGTCCCGACGCGCGCGGCCCCAAGCTGCTGCTCATCGAGGAGGACCCGAAGCACGGTCTGTGGCGCGTCCGGCAGACGTTCGCCGACCCGAACGGCGACCATGACTGGGGTATCAGCGCGGAGGTCGATCTCGCGGCCTCCGACGAGGAAGGCCGCGCCGTCGTCCGGGTCACCGACGTCGGCCAGCTCTGACCGCACCGAGCTTCCCCCGGACAGGAGTCGAGGAACCGCCATGAACAGTCCCGCCGACCGGCTGGTCGACCTGCTGGACCTGGAGCAGATCGAGCTCAACATCTTCCGTGGCCGCAGCCCGCAGGAATCCCTGCAGCGGGTCTTCGGCGGGCAGGTCGCCGGGCAGGCGCTGGTGGCCGCAGGGCGCACCACCGAGGGCGAGCGCCCGGTGCACTCGCTGCACGCGTACTTCCTGCGGCCCGGCCGCCCGGGCGTACCCATCGTGTACCAGGTCGAGCGAGTGCGGGACGGGCGCTCTTTCACCACGCGCCGGGTCACCGCGGTCCAGCAGGGACGCACCATCTTCAATCTCACCGCTTCCTTCCATCAGCCCGAAGAGGGCGCTTTCGAACACCAGCTGCCGCCGCGCATCACGGCTCCCGACCCCGAGTCGCTGCCGACGGTCGCCCAGGAGATCACCGAGCATCTGGGTGAGCTCCCCGAGCAGCTGGAGCGCATGGCCAGGCGCCAGCCCTTCGACATCCGCTACGTGGACCGGTTGCGCTGGACCCCCGAGGAGGTCAAGGACGCCGAGCCGCGCAGCGCGGTCTGGATGCGTGCGGTCGGCCCGCTCGGTGACGATCCGCTCGTCCACACCTGCGCGCTGACGTACGCGAGCGACATGACACTCCTGGACGCCGTCCGCATCCCGGTGGAACCGCTGTGGGGCCCACGAGGCTTCGACATGGCCTCGCTGGACCACGCCATGTGGTTCCACCGCCCCTTCCGCGCGGACGAGTGGTTCCTGTACGACCAGGAGTCCCCGATCGCGACCGGTGGCCGTGGTCTCGCGCGCGGCCGCATCTATGACATCGAGGGCAGGTTGTTGGTCTCGGTCGTACAGGAGGGGCTTTTCCGCCCTTACGGGGAGCGGCACATGGACGGCCGCCCGTCGACGGGTTCGTGAGCTGAGTCGGGACTGAGAACGGGGTCGGCGCGAAGAGCGGGGTCGGCGCTGAGCTCGGGGTTGGGGTTCATGAGTGGGGTGTCCGCACGAGTGGTGAAAGGGCTGGGGAATTGACCATGGATGAGGGCGCGGCCGTGCACCGCGACCACCAGCTCGCCGAGGCCGTGCGGCTCCGCGAGGACGGACGCCGCGAGGAGGCGAGGGAGCGTCTGCTCGCCCTGTCCGAGCAGTTCCCCTTGGACGCGGAGGTGGCGTACCAGACCGCGTGGGTGCACGACACACTCGGCCTGGAGGCCGAGGCGGTGCCGCACTACGTCCGCGCGGTCGAGGTTCCCGGCCTTACTCCTGATGACCGCCGAGGAGCACTCCTCGGCCTGGGCAGCACCTACCGCGTCCTCGGCCGGTTTCCGGAAGCCGTCACGACGCTGGGTGACGCGGTGACCGAGTTCCCCGACGACGCCGCACTCAAGACCTTTCTGGCCATGGCGCTCTACAACACCGGCCGGGCACACGACGCGATGGAGATCCTGCTGACCCTGCTCGCCACGACGAGCCAGGACCCAGACATCCTCGGCTACCGGCCCGCGATCGAGCACTACGCCAAGGATCTCGACGCGACCCTGTAGCGGCGCTACCCGTGGGCTGTCCCCCGAACCCGAACCCGAGCCCAAGCCCGAACGACTCTGGCTACGTTCCCCTGCGGCGCATCCACTTGAGCAGGCCGCGCGGCTCCGGCGCCCGCCCTCTCGTCTCTTCGTCGGGCGGTGCGGTGGGTGGCGCCTCGTGATCCGATGCGGGGTGCGGGGGCCCGGGTTGCGGCGCCGGGCGCTGCCCCCGGGCCTGGGAGAGGCCGATGGTCAGGTTCGCCCGCAGCCAGCGGATCTCGTCCGGGTCGTCCGCGGTGGTGATCTTCTGAATGATCCGTCCCGCCGGTGTGTCGGGGGCGCCCTGGCCGAAGGGCTCGGGCATGAGCCTGCGTACATAGGCGCGTTCGTACGGATCTTTGACGATTTCCGCGAGCTGTACCGGGTCGAGCAGCGAGGCCACGACCGCCGCGCGCTCCCAGGGATCGACGGACTGCCGCAGCAGCGCTCCAGCGTGGCGGCCCCGCCAGTTCCGCGCCCTCAGGTCGACGCCCGCCTCCAGTTGGGCGCGGATCGTGCCGGGGGCTCGACCGGTGAGCAGGCCGGAGTTGACCTCGGACTCCGCGAACTGCCGTAGCTCCTCGGCCAGGTACAGCCAGACCACCGCTCGATACCTGTTGACGTAGAACTTCACCGGAGTGACAAAGCCCGCGCGAGTGAGCCGGGTGAACCGGGCCGTGGAGATGTCCATGAGCGTGGCGCCCTCCGTGGTCCCCACGGCTCTGATGCGCTCCACCCATGCCTCGGGAAATCCTTCCCCGGCGCGGACGCGCTCGATCTCCTCGCGTGTGACGCGGCGCCGTCCACCGACTGTGTCACTGACGGTGCGGATACGCCCCAGCATCACGGCGAGCTCGAACTCGCCCCGCTTCAAACCCAGTTCCCGTGCCGCGCGGCTCTGCGTGACCGATGTCTGCGCTGCCATGTCGGCGGCTTCTTGCGTGATCGTGTGACCTGTCATGGTGGTTCTCCCCCGTGAGGCGTCTTTGCTCTCGGGAAAAACCGTAGCGCGATCACCGCGATCCGCGCCGAGCCTGTGGATAACTCTCCACGCGCCGACGTTTCAGCTGGTCAGAGGTCTACTACCGGTGTGCGTTCCGGCTGCCGGGCACCCACGCCGAGATGCTCGCCGACACGATTGACGAGGAGTGTCATCTCGTACGCGACCTGACCGATGTCCGCCTCCGCGGAGCTGAGGACGCACAGGCAACTGCCGTCGCCGGCCGCGGTGACGAACAGCACCGCGTCGTCGAACTCGATCATCGTCTGGCGCACGCTGCCCGCTCGAAAGTGCCGCCCTGAGCCCTTGGCCAAGCTGTGCAGACCCGACGAGACCGCGGCCAGATGTTCCGCGTCCTCCCGCTTCAGTTCCGAGCTCGCGCCGGTCACCAAGCCGTCGTTGGACAGCACCAGCGCGTGCCGAACGGGCTCCATGCGCTCGGTCAAGTCGTCGAGCAGCCACCCGAGCCCCGTGTTCTGCACCATGTTCCCGTCTCCCCGCCTCGCTGTTCCCCCTGGCTGGAGGAACTGACCTGCCAGCCTTCCCCACCATCGGCGCCCCGGCAAGCATGATGAGGACATGGCACAGAAGATGACTGATGACCAGTGGCGGGCTTTCGTCTCGCAGGGCACCCGTACCGGCAAGCTGTCGACCGTCCGGGCGGACGGCAGCCCGCATATCGCACCGATCTGGTTCCTGTTGGACGGGGACGAGTTGGTGTTCAACACCGGGGCGGAGACCGTCAAGGGGCGGAATCTGGCGCGGGACGGGCGTGTCGCCCTGTGTGTGGACGACGACAAGCCTCCGTTCGCGTTCGTGGTGCTGCAGGGGCAGGCCCGCCTGAGCGACGATCTCGACGAGGTGCGGCACTGGGCGGCCCGGCTCGGCGCCCGCTACATGGGCGAGGGCCGCGCCGAGGAGTTCGGCGAGCGCAATGGCGTGCCCGGTGAGCTCCTCGTGCGCGTCAAGATCGACAAGGTGGTCGCTCGCGGCGCCGTAGCCGACTGACGCGTCAGCTGACCTTTGACCCCGGCGCACTTTTGCCCCGGGCGCACCGTTGACCTCAGCCCATCGTTGATCTCAACCCACGGTGTCGAGCAGCCGGGCGGTATGCATCCGCTCGGCGTACTCGACCAGGCGTATCAGCACCTCCTTTCCCGAATCGCGGTCCCGTGCGTCGCACAGCACCACGGGGGTGCCACGGTCGAGGTCCAGGGCCCGTGACACTTCGTGCGCACCGTACGTACGCGCGGTCGCGAAGCAGTTGACGGCCACGACGAACGGGATGTGCCGATGCTCGAAGTAGTCGACGGCGGGGAAGCAGTCCTCGAGCCGCCGTGTGTCCGCGAGGACGACGGCACCGAGCGCGCCCTGGGACAGCTCGTCCCACAGGAACCAGAAACGGTCCTGCCCCGGCGTACCGAAGAGGTACAGCGACAGGCCCGACCTGATGGTGATGCGGCCGAAGTCCATGGCGACGGTCGTCGTGGTCTTCCGGTCGACTCCGCCGGTGTCGTCCACCGACTGGCCCGCCTCGCTGAGCAGTTCCTCGGTGCGCAGCGGACGGATCTCGCTGACCGCGCCGACGAGGGTGGTCTTGCCCACCCCGAAGCCACCCGCGACCAGAATCTTCAACGCCATGGCGGTCGTGTCGCCGCCGTCGGCGTCAGAGCGCTCGGAGCCCATCGATCACCTCTCGCAGGATCTTCTCGTCAGGTAGCTGCGCGGGTGGCACGGGTCGACTCACCTTCACGCAGCCCATTTCCAGCAGGTCGCCGAGCAGCACCCTGACCACGCCCACCGGCAGATCGGCGTCGGCCGCCAGCTCGGCGACCGACTGGGTCTCGGTGCGGCACAGCTCGATGAGCGACCGGTGCTCGGGGCCGAGCGCGGTGTCGTCCCCGGGGCCCGGCGCGTTCTCGTCCAGCGTGACGAGTGCGATCAGATCGAAACGCACTCCACTGGGGCCCGGTTCGGTCCTGCCGCCCGTCATCGCGTAGGGACGGACCAGCGGTCCGGCCTCGTTGTCGTACCACTGGCTGCCCGCGTCGCGTGGGGCGCCGCTCCTGTCCTCGGTCATCTGCGCCGACCACCCTGCGTCATCCGACGGCCGGCGGCTGCGCCGCGAAGCGAGGTGGCGTGAAGAGATGCTCGCCCACCCGCTTGACCAGGCGTGCCATCTCATAGGCGACCAAACCGATGTCGGCCGTCACAGAGCTGAGTACGGCGAGGCAGGAGCCGTCGCCCGCCGCTGCCACGAACAGGAAGGCGTCGTCCATCTCGACCATGGTCTGGCGCACGCCCCCGGCCCCGAAGTGCCGGCCCGCGCCCTTGGCGAGGCTGTGGAACCCCGAGGCGACCGCGGCGAGGTGCTCGGCGTCCTCGCGGCTGAGGGCGGTCGAGGCGCCGACGGCGAGCCCGTCGTTGGAAAGCACCACGGCGTGCCGTACCTCGCCGACGCGCAGTACCAAGTCATCCAGCAGCCAGTCGAGTTCGCCGGACCGTCCGGCGGTGATGCTCTGATCCTGGATCATGCGTGGTCTCCTTCAGTGCTGTCACTGGCCGGTGCGGGCCCTGCGATGTCGGGGACGGCGCCGACGATGCCCGGCCGGCGCCCGCCGCCGCGGGCCCAGCCTTCGCGGTAGGCGGCCATGCGGTCCCGTACCTCTTCCGGGCTGCGTTCGGTGTCCTCGCGGACGCTCACGGATCCGGCCGCGTCGTCGGTGTGCCGCTCGCGCAGTTGGGGGGCCAGGCTGGCCTGGCGCACGCGGCGCGGGAGGTCGTCCGCAGGCTCCGGGGCGCTGTCGGGTTCGGTCTCCGGGGGCTTGTGCAGGCGGAGTGCGGTGACGCCTGGTGGCGGCGGCACGGCGGTTTCCGTTGACGGGGCCAGTGCGGGGCGGGCAGCCGGGGCGGGGACGGAGGTGCCGTTCATCGGTGCGGCATCGGGCACGCGCGCGTGCCCGTCCTGTTCGCGGTCCCGTTCCATGGTGTGGGCTCCGGGGCTCTCCCGCGTGGTGCTCTGCAGCAGGGCGGTGGGCAGGAGCACGACCGCGGTGGTGCCCCCATAAGGAGACGTACGGAGGTGCACCTTGACCCCGTGTCGCGCGGCGAGCCTGCTGACCACGAAGAGCCCCAGTTGGTCGCTGTCGAACAGGTCGAGCGCTTCGGACTGCTCGATGCGGAGGTTGGCCTCGGCCAGGGTCTCCGCGCCCATGCCGAGGCCACGGTCCTCGATCTCCAGGGCGTAGCCGTTGCCGACCGGTTCGCCGTTGACCCTCACCTTGGTGTGCGGCGGCGAGAACTGAGCGGCGTTCTCGACGAGTTCGGCCAGCAGGTGGGTGAGGTCGGCGACGGCTGTGCCGACGACCGCGGCGGAGGGAAGTTGTCGTACCTCCACGCGCGCGTAGTCCTCGACTTCGGAGACGGCCGCACGGACGACGTTCGTCAGGGAGACGGGCAGGCGCCAGGCGCGTCCCGGCGCGGCTCCGGAGAGGATGATCAGACTCTCGGCGTGCCGCCTCATCCGGGTGGTGAGGTGGTCGAGCCGGAAGAGGTCGCTGAGTTCGTTCGGGTCGTCCGCCCTGCGTTCCATGCTGTCGAGGAGGCTGAGCTGGCGGTGGACGAGGACCTGGCTCCTGCGGGCGAGGTTGACGAAGACGCCTGAGATGCCGCTGGCGAGTTCGGCGCGCTCGATGGCCGCGTGCAGCGCCGCCCGGTGCACCGTGCCGAGCGCTTCGTAGACCTGCCCCGTCTCGTCCTCCGCGGGCGGGCCGGGCGGTGCTTCGGCGTGAATGTCGATCTCTTCACCGGCGCGCAACCTCCGCATGGCGTGCGGGAGTTTGTGGCGGGCGATCTCCAGCGCTCCGTTGCGCAGGCTCACCAGCTCGACGACCAGGCCCCGCCCGATGCGTACGGAGATGACCAGTGAGGCGGCGACGGCAAGGAGCCCGAGCAGTACGGCGGCGCCTGCCGGTGTGAGCAGCCCGCGGGTGAACGGGTCGGCCCGATCGGCGGCGCTGCGGCCTGCGCCCACGTCGATCGCGCGCATCTCGTCCCGTACCGCCGCATGGGCGCTGTCCCACTTGGCGGCCGGGGCCGCGTCGGCGGCCTTGCGGCCCGGCGGCGCGACGAGCACCTTGTCCTCGACGGCGCGCACGTCGGCGTACGCGCTCCCCTCCACGAGGTCCTGCCAGGCTGCTCGTTCGGGTCCGCGCAGATCCGCCACCGCCGCTTCGGTCAGGCTCCGCCGGGTGTCGACGGCCCCGGTGAACTGCCGCAGCCGCTCGCCGTCCAGGGAGCCGTGGAGCCGGGCGCTGGCCAGGACGACGTCCTCGCGCGCCAGCATCTCGGCGGCCCTGGAGAATTCGAGCAGCACGCGCGCGTCGGAGCCGAGTTCGGCGTCCTGGATACCGGTGAGTGTGCCGCCGACTCCGAAGGCGGCCGAAATGGTCTTCGTGTACTGGCCGTAGGCGGCGTCCCAGCCCGTGCGGCGGTCGAGCACGTCGGTCCGCACCGTGCGCAGGCCTTCGGCCTCGGAGACGAACGTCTCAAGCCTGGATGCCACGCCGGTGGGCAGATCGGCGCCGTCGGCGACCGTCCGGCCCTCGCCACGGCGCAGCTTCGCCACCGCGCGGTCCGTGCGTCCCGCCTGCCTCTCGAGTTCGCCGCCACGGTCGGGCGCGGGCACGGTCGCGTAGCGCACGGCCGCCACTCGCTCGGCCTGCAGGGCTGCGATGGCCGTGTCGACAGGGCCGCGCACCTCGGCGTCGGCGCGCTGCAACTGCCGTAGGTGCGCGACATCTTGGGCCGTGCTGACCGTGGCGTACCCCCACAGCCCGAGCAAGGACACCACAGGCACCATCAGCAAGCACACGATCTTGGCTCGTACGGTGCGAGGGCGCGGCCACCGTGATCGCCCGCGGGCGGGGGTCGTCGGCTGTCCGGGCTCCATGGGGGCTTGCGCGTCGGGCCGTTCGTCGGCGGGCGGTCCCGCGTGCGCGCGGCGGCCACGTGCCGGGGCTCCGGGCTGCGGCGGCGCGGTGCCGTCGGCCGGGTCGGGGGTCCTACGGGGTGTACGCATGGACTCCTCGCTCGGAAAGTATTCGGGGCGTGTGCCCCGCCTGGTCGTGACCGGTCCGTTTGCGATCTATCGGGCGGTGCGCTCCACCGGTCGCTGGGCCGCCACGGAGGCCTCACGCTCCCCCGAGGTCGGGGACAGCGCGACAAACGCAGAGGTCAGGAAGAGATAGGACCCGAGGCCGACCGCGAGGGGAAAGATGAACTGCATGGTCGTGGCCCCGGGCAGCGCCGCACCTGACTCGGTGACCCGCACGCTCACGGCCAGCATTCCGGTGTAGTGCATGCTGCTCACCGCCCCGCCCATGACAAGCGACGCGACGGCGACCGCGAGGGGCGACTTGATGTTGAGCGCCGCCCACAGGGCGGCGGTCGCGGCGACGACGGCGATGACCACGGAGAGGCCGACAAGCACCGGTTCGTAGCGCACGTCACCGTGCAGTCGCAGCGCGGCCATGCCCAGGTAGTGCATGCTCGCGACGCCGAGCCCGGTGGTGAGCCCGCCGAGAGCCAGCGCGCGCCCGCGGTCACGGCCGTAGCCGACGGCGAATACGCCGGCTCCGACGACGGCCATCGCGACGATCAGGCTGAGGATCGTCAGGGGCACGTTGTAGTGGACCTCGGTTCCGGTGACGCCGAAGCCGAGCATGGCCACGAAGTGCATCGTCCAGATGCCCGTGCCGATGGCGGAGGCCGCGGTGATGAGCCAATTGCGGCGTGATGTGCCCGTGGCGCCGAGCGCACGGACGGTGCAGCGCAGCCCGAGGGCGGCGCCGATACAGGCCATCGCGTACGACAGCACGGGGGTCAGCCATCCGAAGGTGGCGTGGTCCAGGTGTCCCATGGCTCCGGGACGCTAGTCCGGGCAGGGGCGCACAACGGGGGCGCAGTTCGAAAGCTGTTGGAATATGACAGAGAGAGGATCCTGAACGATCGCATCACGCTCGAACGTGCGCCCTCAACGCACACGAGAGTCGTTGAGTAATCATGGCCGTATGAGCGATGACCACACGCGTGTCCGTGACTTCTTCACCGCCCGGGCGGCCGACTGGGACAACCGGTTCCCCGACGACGGGCCCGCCTACCGTGCCGCCGCGTCCGAGCTCGGCCTGCGCCCCGGCGGTCGCGTTCTCGACGCCGGGTGCGGCACCGGGCGTGCGCTGCCCGCGCTCAGGGGGGCCGTAGGGCCCTCCGGAGTCGTGCTAGGGGTCGATCTGACGCCCGCCATGCTGGAGGCAGCCACGCGGGCGGGCAGGGACCGTGAAGGGCAGCTGCTTCTCGCGGATGTGACCCGGCTCCCGCTGCGTGGCGCGTCGCTCGATGCCGTGTTCGGCGCGGGCCTGATCTCCCATCTTCCAGACCCGGCCGAGAACCTGCGGGAGTTGAGGCGCGTGGTGCGTCCCGGAGGGATCCTCGCCCTCTTCCACCCCATCGGCCGGGCGGCGCTCGCTGCGCGGCAGGGCCGCCAGATCACGACGGACGATCTGCGGGCCGAGGAGAACCTCCGCCCGCTGCTCGCCGGTGCGGGCTGGCAGCTGACCTCGTACGTCGACGAGGACGCGCGCTTCCTCGCCCTGGCCGTACGACAGGACTAGGCCGGAACCGAACGCGACTTCACTGTGGAGGTGAGGTCACCGGCGTGCTCTTGTCGTCCGCATCCGGTCCGTCACGTCACCGGGCTGACCTGAACTACTGGATTACTGGACTGGAGAGCATCCGCGTCCGGCAACGGCGGAGGCGAAAACCTCCGGGTTCTCGAACATGACGTTGTGCCCCGCCTTCGGCACGGTCACCAACCGCACCCCGGACGCCACCAGCTCGTCTGCGCCCGCGAGTTCACCGCTCCGCGCGCCCTGCAAGAAGACACGCTCCAGGGGCAGATCCATGAGCATCGCGCGCATCGTGGGCCGCGTCCCCCTCACGAGGCCCGTCGCGCTGCGGTGCAGGGCGCGGGGGTCGGCCAGCCGCATGGTTGCCGCCCAGAGAGGGCCGACCTTCTCGAGCACGCGCGCGTGGCCGCCGGCCACGAAGTCCTCCTCCTCGTAGGACGCGATACCGCTGCTCCCCTCCGTCACGGCCGGATTGGGATCGAGATTGGCCTCGGTGAGGACCAGCCGTGACACCAGGTCGGCGCGGCGGTGCGCGAGCACGATGGCGACGGAGCCACCCATGCTGTGCGCGACGATCTCCGCTCCGGTCACCTCGGCCTCGTCCAGCGCCGCGGCCAGGGCGTCCGCGTGTTCCTCCAGGGAGTAGCCGAAATCCGCCGGGCGGTCGCTGATGCCGTGGCCCGGCAGGTCGACGAAGAGCGATCGGCGTCCGGCCAGCTCGGGTCTGGCCGCGATGTGTGCGTGATAGACCGTCGACGCTGCGCCGAGCCCGTGCACATACACCCGGGCGGGGCCGGATCCTTCACTCTCCGTCCAACGGACACAGCTGCCTTGTGCGTCGAACCGTGCCTGTCGCATAGCCGCTCCCTCACACGTCTGTCAGTACTCCTGAGGAGAATACATCGGTGTCGATGTATTGCGAGCGCGAGGTACACCGCGCGTGTGGCAGCATGCGGCAGAATGCACGGCATGCTCGAACTGGCCATCCTCGGATTCCTCTATGACGCACCCCTGCACGGCTACGAGCTGCGCAAGCGCATCACCGCGCTGACCGGGCACGTGCGCCCGGTCGCGGAGAGCACGTTGTACCCCGCCATCAAACGGCTGGAGAAGGCCGGTCTGCTGGCCCGCCAGACTCAGCCCGGGTCCGTGGCGGCCCCGCGCCATGTTCTGACCCTCACCGCGGCAGGCCGCAGCGAGTTGCGTCGCAGGCTCGTCGAGCCTCAGCAGGCGGACATCACGGACGAGAACCGCTGGTTCACGGTCCTCGCCTTTCTCCGCCACCTGGACGACAGGGCGGCCCAGGCCGCGGTCCTCGAGCGCCGCCTTGCCTTCCTCGAAGAGCCGGCCAGCTTCTTCTACGAGGGGGAACACCCGCTGCGTGCCGAGGATCTGGACGACCCTTTCCGACGCGGCATGCTCACCATCGCCCGGGCGACGAGCCGTGCCGAACTCACCTGGCTGCGGACGACGTTGAGCTCACTGCGCTGAGTCGGCGGCCGACTCCTCCGTGTGCGCCACCGGGCAGCCCCGGACGCCGGACACCGGGAACGTGCCGAGCTCTCCGACCCGATACCCCTTCGGGTAGCCCTTGATCTCCCAGTTCTGCCGGGCGTAGTGCGGTGCACTACGGGGCGGCATCAGACGGACGGCACGGCCGCGCAACCGCACCGCGCGCCTGACCAGCGTGCGGGTGACGGCGCCCGGCGGTTCGTAGCGGAAGGCGCGCAGGAGGGGCTCGTCGAGCAGGGCGCGGGTCGAGGCGCGCAGCATGGGCGCCAGAGGACGCGGATACCAGGAGGCCATGAGGTCGAGGGTCGCGTCGGAGACCTTGCGTGCGCCCTCGTCCCACGCGAAGTGGGCCTCTTCGTAGGCATCGAGACACTTCTCGAACGCTTCGTAGGAGTCCGGGATGTCCTGGATCCCCATGTGCCGCCCCAAGGTGCGGTAGTAGACGGCGGCCGCGGTCGTCTCGTGGCGTGACAGCTTGCGCCAACCGTAGGTGTCGATCCAGCGCTTGGGCATGACCACGAACGTGCACAGCACGTAGCGCATGTCTTCGTTGCTGATGTCATAGCTGCGGTGCATCTGGTTGATGCGGCGGATCGCCGTGCGGCCCTCGTCCGTCCCGAAGCCGTGCTCTACGACGGTGTCGAGAAGCAAGGCCGTGTCGTCGTACCGCTTCTGCGTACGGTCCGTCAGTTCCGCCGTCTCGGCGAGCAGCCGACCGATACTGGGCACGGCATACGTGCGGTAGAGCGCCAGTTCAAGTGCGCGGGTGTAGTCCCAGGGGAACTCGTACGTCGCGGTGAGCCGGTAGATCGTCAGAGCGTCCTTCTCCGGGTCGAGACGTCGAATCTCCTTGAGCCGGTCATAGCGCTTCACCGCACGGTCCCCCTTCTGTCATTGGAGCTCCAACTCTACGTTGGGGTACAACAGATGAGTGATCATCAGCGGCAACCACAACCGGGGGAAGGTGGTCCACATGTTCGACAAGTTCCGCAAGCTGTGGCGCACGGAGGAAGCTGTCCGCAGCAAGGAGGAGCGCCCGCACAACCTCTTCGAGGCAGCCGCCGTCTACGTGGCGGCGTGCGCCGAGGACGACCAGGACCGCATGGACGAAGCCACCGGCTGGGTGTCACCGGAGGCCCTGTCCTTCGGCGTCAGTGAACTCGCCTGCCGAGCGGTCATCACCCTCGCCCGGGAGCGCGACGAGTCGACGACTGACGTGGCGCGTACGCTCCTCGGCCTGCCTGCCGCCTGACGCCCTCCCGCGGGGTGCGTGGGCGGTAGCCGGGCGGCCGTACGAGCGAGTCTCCTGGTCACGCACCCCTCGACGATCAAGCGGACCTGTGGTTAGGGTGCGCCGACGGATGAAGCAATGGGGAGGCTGGCATGGCCGGAACGGACGACGCTGTCGCCGCCGATGACGACGCGCTGTACGTACTGACCGCGGTGCTGCTGACACCCGCGAAGTTCCCGAGTGTGCTCGGTGACGACTATCCGGAGGCGTGCGCGGCCCTGGGGCTCGCACCGCTCGCCGCCGGCTACGGTCTGGTGCTCGGTCAGGACGGGGCGGGCGCCCGGTGGACCGTCGTCGTCGATGATGTGTCACTCGTGGCCGTCGCGATCGCCTCCTGGGACTGCGGCATGGAGTACGACCTGTCGCCCGACGAGCGCACGGTCGTCGCCGCGCTGCCCGGCTGGCCGCTCGCTGTCGCCGTCGCGGCGCCCAACGTGCCCGCTCCCCACGATCCCGAGCCCGAGGAAGCGGACCAGAAGCCACTCTCGCCCCCGCAGTCCGACACATGGGGTCCTGCCCAGCGACGGCTCGGCGCCGACGAGATCGCGCTCCAATGGGCGGCGTGGCGCGAGCAGATCGACGACTCGGACTTCTTGAGCGACGGCTCCGCGGAGGGCGGGCCTCAGAATGACGCGGACACCGTCCCGGAGAGCGAAGACGCTCCCGAGACCGACGCCCATGCCGACGCCGACGCCGACGCCGACGCCGATCAGGCTCCGCTCACCGGCGTACGACGCGTCCTGGCGGAAGCACGGGCGTACGTGGACACTCCGCCGCCCCTGGGCCGTGTGCGGTCGTCGTTCGCCTCCGGAGAAGCCCGCACTCTGCGTGCCGACGGTCCCGGCTGGTCGATGGTCGCCAGGACCGACGACATCGCGTTCGTGCTCCTCGACGAAGAGCCCGGAGAGGTGCTGCCGGTGGGCCGCGGGCCCGAACTCCCCTGGCTCCTCGACGCCCTCGACAAGATGGCCGTACGCCCCGCCTGACCTTCTGGTACCGCGCCCCGTCAGCAGTTCTGCTCGGGGTCAAGGAGAAACGCGGCCGTCGCTGTGTCGTGGTCCGTGTGGTCGCGCAGTGCCATCAGTTCAGCGCGCCAGGTCTCGTCCCACGACGTCGCCCGGCCGCCGGCGCTGACCAGTGCGAGCGCCATCACTCCGGCCGCCGGGGACCCGCGCTCGCGCAGCAGGCGGGCGGCGGCGAGCAGGGCCGCACGCGCGCGTGGCGTAGGAGCGTCGAGATGGAACCCGCTTCCCAGGGGCAACCGTTCGGGGCGTTCCTCGACCAGGTCCAGGAGCCGTTCCCAGCGCGCTGTGTGGTGTTCACCGTGGCATACGGCGGCCAGCGACGTGTCCCATGTCAGCGCCGCGGCGTCGGCGTAAAGGCCGACGGCATGCATCGAGAGGGCCAGGGCGTCGGCAATGAGAAGCGTCTGGGCAGAGCCCCGCCGGACGCGCAAGGCCTCACCGATGCCCGCGAGGCGGCGGAGCGCATCAGCTCGCGCCTGCGGATCCGGCGTGACGGCGAGCTCCTGGAGGCCCCGGATGACGCCCCTCAGGATCGGCCCGCCGACCGGCCCCAGGGGGAACCAGGCCAACTGCTGTGCGGCCGCGTCCCACTCGCGCCGACGTCGCCCCGGGTCCGTGGCGACGTCGGCGACGGCGCGCATCGCTTCGGTCGACTCCGGTGTGAACCAGGCGGGCAGAGCGCGGCACGCGGCGACGACGGTCTCTTCGTCGCCGTCCCTCACCAGACGTGCCAGGAAGGCCGCATAGGACTCCCCTGCGGATTCGCGCACGGGACCCACGCGCGCGTGGACCACCGCTTCTCTCACGGCGCGGGTTCGTCGGCCGCCCGTGCCAGGCGCTCGGCGATGGCGGGGCGGTCGATCGCGGCAAGGAGGTGGCGCGCCACTACGGCACGTACGTCGCGATGTTGACGCGGTGTGTCCCAGGCAGCCACCAGGGCTTCGAACGCCGCGTCACCCGTGAGCGCGCCGAGGGCACGGACAGCTTCCTTGCGGGAACCGACGGGGGCGTCAACGGCGCAGGCCACGGGGGCGAGCAGGGCGACCGCCTCCGGGTCCGGTACCACCTCCAGGAGTCGGCGGACGGATGCCATGGCGGCCCGCCCCCGGACACCGCCCGTCCCGGCGTGCCGGAGCAGGATGTCCAGCAGGGGCTCGGTGGCGGGCGGTGCGCCGTGGTGAGCCGCACTGAGGACGTCCCCCAGCGCGCCAAGTGCCGCCGCGGCGACGGGCTGTGGAGCCGACTGAGCGAGTTCCGTGAGCAGCGCCGGTGCGCGCAGTTGCGCTGCCGCGTCGGCGCGGGTGCGCAGTGGAGCCAGCTCGTCGGCGGCCACGCGCGCGTGGTGTTCGTCCCAGGCGCGACGCTGTTCAGGCAACCAGCGGCCGGTCACACCGGGGTGCAGCCCAGCGGCCCAGGCGGTGGATCGGGGGCGTACCCGGCCTGTGAGCCCTTCTCGGGCGGCGAGCAGCACGGAGTCCAACAGGTCGGTACGCCGGGTGACGACGGTGCGCAGGATGACCGGCACCGCGGCGAACGAGGCGTCGCGGCCGACCAGTTCGGCGCACCGTCGCTCCCGCAGTCCCGTCGGCCCCGTCCAAGCGGCAGCCGCGCGGGCCGCGATGTCCGGGTCGTCGGACTCCAACGCCATGGCGCGCACCAGAGCGTCGAGTTCCGGCAGCGCGGTGAGGTGCGGTGCGAGGAGTTCCGCGAGGGCGGCGCGGAGGTCGGGGCGCCCCGGTGTGCCCGCCGGTGTCGCGGACCAGACGGCACGCGCCGCTTCCTCGCCGATGCGCAGCGGCGCGACGGGCCGACGGGAGCGTGGGTCGGACACGACGTGGCACAGCAATTCCGTGGGGTGGGCGGCCCGATCCAGCCTTCCGGTCGCCGCGGCGCTCTCGGCGGCGCGGCGGAGCAGCTGATCCGCCGCGGCCAGGGTGTGGGGGGTCGAGTCGCGGGACTGGACGGTGGTCAGCGCCGCGTCACGCAGGACCCGGTCGGGCAGCGCCGCGAGCAGATATGAGGGCGTGCCTGCGAGCTGCTGGAGCGCGGCCCTGCGTACCTCCTCCTGGTCGTGCCAGGCTCGCTCGCAGTCTCCGGCGATCCGCGCGAACTCGTCCGGGTCGCCTTCGAGTTCCGCACACGCGAGCAGCGCGGGCCAGGCCATCATGCGCTGGTGGATACGGTGCCGTCCCGCCATGTCGCGCAGTACCGGTTCTCCCAGGGCGAGCGGGAGCGCGACGGCCAGGCGGCTCGATGTCCACTCCTGACGCGACCAGCGCTCCACCCAGGGCATGACAAGCGCCGCTCTGTCGGCCGGCGCCAGGGCCGCGAGTGCGGCAACGGGGAGGCTGCGCACCGAGCGGCGACGGGCCGTGCGTTCCTCGACCAGGCGGCGGCGTTCCGGTGCGGGCAGCAGCACCAGCAGGCCGTCCGGCTCGATGTCGTGACGCCCCGGCCCGCGGTCCCGTGGCTGCGTCACGGGGCAGCGACGGGCGAGGTCCACCAAGTCCGCGGGCGGGAGTTCACGCAGGGCACGCCGTGTGGCGGGCGGCAGCGTCCCGGATGAGAGCCGTAGTTCGCGGGGCGAGCCGTCCTGGTTCGGCGGGGCCGCGCGCAGGGTCTCGAGGACACGGGCGGGATGGCGCAGCAGCGTGCGGGCCGCTCGCGGCGTCAGGAGATCCGGGGCTCGTTCCAGGAGCAGCAGTCCGGCCTCCGGGTCGCGTTCCGCGGCCACGCTCGCGACCGCGCGGTTGCGGCCCGTGAAGCGGTGGCGGTCACGGTTGGCGCGGCTCTCGCCGCGGGTGACCAGCAGGTGGGCCACGGCGAGCGGTGCGGTGCGGGTCAACGCGGTCAGTACGCCCGCAGGCGGATCGAGTCGGGGCAGCCACGCGCCGACCGTCTCGGCGGGGCAGGCGGGCAGCAGTTGGGAGGCGTCACGGGCTCCGAAGCGTTCGTAGACCTCTGGCAGCAGGCGTGCGGCGAGGGTGCGACGGCGGCTCAGGCGCAGGACGCGGTAGGTCTCGTGCCTCGCCGCTCCGATGTCGCTCAACGCGAGTTGTTCCAGGGCCGCTTCCGGCACGGGGAGGCGGATGGCGGCAGAGAGGGCCCGGCGGCGCAGGAGGGGGTCGGTCAGGGCCTCGGCGACAGTGTCGACGTCGCGCCGGGTGACGGCGAGGAAGAGGCCGGTATGGCGTTCGTCAGGGGTGCCGGCGGCGAGGGCGTCGCGGAGTGTTCCGTACGCGTCGGTGGTGAGCGCGCGGGCGTAGCGGGCCAGGGCGCTCATACGGGCCGGGAACGGCAGTGGGTCGAAGTGTGCCTTCAGCCAGGCCGACGTCAGCGGCGCGGGAGTGGGCTGAGGCTGGGGGGACGGCGTCTGCGACGCCTCGTATGCGGCCATCAGCGATCACCGAGGGATCGCTGGGCCTCCTTTCGGGAAGTCATGTGCGCCATGGTCTTCGCCGAACTGCTGGGGCGCAACGGGTTTTCCGCTCGCGGAGCCGCCCTGGAGCAGGACCGCGAGCGGAGCAGCCGTCAGCCCCCGCGCGCCGAGCGTCCGCCCACCGGGGTGGCGCCCCCATCGGGGTGCCCGGTCAGTGGCCCAGCTCCTTGCGTGAGACGCGACGCAGCCTGCGCCGCTGTCCGGGGTCGAGGGTCAGATAGGCCGCCGCCGGCACCCCGAGCACGATCAGAAGGGCGGCCCACCAGGGCAGCCAGATCAACAGGATGATGCCGGCCGCCACACCTCCTGCGGCGATCTTCGCGTTCTTCGACATGTGCGTCGCCTCCTTCGCGGCTGCTGCCGCTCTCTGTCTTGAGAAACGGGATCGGGCCGCCCACAGTTCCAGTCTGCTCCCCTGATAGACCCCTGAGGAGCGACCCTGACACAACCCTGAGGCGCGCCGCGTGTCCGCGCTGCTACTCGACCCTCAGCGGTTCGCCGACCTCGTACATGTGGCGCAGTACCTGCCGGTAGGAGTCGATGAATCCGGCCTCCGTGTACGGCATGCCCAGCTCGGCGCAGTGTGCGCGGACCAGGGGCTGAACGCGCCGCAGGCTGGGACGGGGCAGGCTCGGGAACAGGTGGTGCTCGATCTGGTAGTTGAGTCCGCCCAGGAACCAGTCGGTCAGCACGCTGCCGCGGATGTTGCGCGAGGTGAGGACCTGGCGGCTGAGGTGGCCCCAGCGCTCTCCGTCGGGGTCGGGCATCTCCATGCCCTTGTGATTGGGCGCGAAGGCCAGTCCGAGGTGCAGGCCGAAGAGCGCCTGATGGATGGCGGCGAACACAAGGGCGTGGCCCACCGGCATGGTAACGAGGAGGAGGGTCACGTATCCGACGAGGTGGGCCACCAGGAGAAGGCCCTCCAGCACGCGTTCGCGGGGGCCCTGGCGGCGCAGATCCTGGAAGCCGTAGATCTTCATGGCGATGCCCTGGAGGAGCGTCAGCGGGAAGAACAGCCAGGCCTGGTTGCGGGTGAGCCAGCGCCGGAAGCCCAGGCGGACCTTGGCCTGCTTACTGGTCCAGACGAGGATGTTCGCGGCGACGTCGGGATCTTTGTCCAGGTGGTTGGGGTTGGCGTGGTGCCGGTTGTGCTTGTCGTTCCACCAGGCGGAGCTCATGCCGAGGAGGAGGTTCCCGTGGATGAGGCCGATGGCGCGGCTCACACCGCGGTCGCCGGTGATCTGGGAGTGCCCCGCGTCATGGCCTATGAACGCCGTCCGGGCGCACAGGGCGGCCAGGACGGGCGCGAGGAACAGAACCCACCAGGAGCCTCCGATGAGGAACATGCCCGTCGCCACGGCGGCCAGTGCCACGGTGTTGATCACGATGGTGCGGGCGTACCAGCCGGTGCGGCGGCCCAGGAGCCCCTGCTCCTTGACTGCGCGCAGGAGAGGCGCGAAGTCGCTTCCGGCGGGCTGCCTTGTGGTGGTGCCTGGGGAACGCTCCGCGACTGCGGCGACGGCCTGGGACATGGTGAGGTCTCCGGTCTCTGACTGGATCGGGCTGACGCGACACAACGTATGAGCCGGTGACCTGGGGCAACCATGGCGCCTTCACCCGTCTTGGAAGGGGGCCAGCACCGTCTGGAAGGGGGGCTAAGTACACCACGGGAGCGGCGTGATGTGGATCACTCCTTGATCGCTCACACCTCAAGCTGGACGTGCTGTACCCTCGGCGACTCCGGTCCTAGTAGTCAAGTTTGAGGAATGCGCCATCGCCGTGCCCAGGCCCCCTGCCGCGTCACCTTCCGAGATCTCTGAACTGTCCCGCTGTTCTGTGCTGTTCGTATCCGCCGACCCGGCGCGTATGGCCCGGGTCGCCTTCTGGAACCCCGACGGGGACGCGCCGCCCGCCTGCTCCGCGGGCACCGTCGAGGAACTGACCATCACCGTGCCCGGCGACGACGGAGCACGGCTCAGCGACGTGTCGGCGGTGGTGCTCCCGGTACGCGCGGCGCTGCCGGTCCTGACACGCGCGCGTGCCACCGCGGAGGCCCACCCGACGGCCGCGTTCTGGGGAGCGGCGGGGTTGCTCGCGCTGCAACTCGCCGCGCGAGGGCTGCTGTTGCCCGGACTGACGCCGAGTGATCACGACGCATGGCGCGCCGGCCCGCTCGGCGCCGACGATCTGCGACGCCTGCGCGACCTCGCCGCCGCGATGCCCCCCGCCGCGCACGCCCTTCCGCTGGACGGCACCGAGCCTCTGCGGCTGCCCGAACCCGAGCGGCTGCTGCGCCAGTTCCTGGACGCCGTGGCCGATACGCTGCCGCGCTCCCCCGCCGCGACGCTGGCAGCGGGCGCTCCGGCCTTCGCCTCTCCGCAGCCCCAGCACATTCCCGAGCAGCGCCTCTGGGCCACCGATGTCGCCGCCGGGCACGACGCCGGCGTACGTATCTCGCTGCGCGTCGAGGTGCCCGGCCTGATGTCGGACACCTCCGACGGGGCCCGGCTGCCGTTCCGCGCCGTACTGCAGATGCACAGCGTCAGCGACCCCTCGCTCGTCGCGGACGCGGCCGAGGCGTGGGCCGGTTCGGGTGCCTCGGGGCAGGCCTTCGGGCCACGGTCACGGATGGACGCACTGCTCGCGCTGCGTCGCGCCACGCGCGCGTGGCCGCCGCTCGCCCCGCTCCTCTCGGCCACCGTCCCCGATGCGATCGAGCTCGCCGACGAAGAGGTCACCTCGCTCCTGGGCGAGGGCTCCCGCATGCTCGCCACCGCGGGTGTCGAGGTGCACTGGCCCAGGGAGCTGGCGCGCAATCTGACCGCCCGCGCGGTCATCGGCCCGCCCGACGACGAAGAGAAGGAGCCGGACAAGCTGTCGTCGGACACGCCGTCGTACCTCTCCGCCGACGCGTTGCTCACCTTCAACTGGCGGTTCGCGCTGGGCGGTCAGCAACTGTCCCGCGAGGAACTCGACCGTCTCGCCGAAGCCAACCGCCCCGTGGTGCGCCTGCGCGACCAGTGGGTGCTCATCGACCCCGAAGAGGCGCGGCGCGCTCGCGGGCACCAGGACCACAAGGTCACGCCGATCGACGCCCTGAGCGCCGTTCTGACGGGCACCACGGAGGTGGCGGGGCACCGCGTGGACGTCCAGCCGACGGGCTGGCTCGCCACGTTGCGTGAACGCCTCGCTGACCCCGAGGGCATGGAGCCCGTCGGTCAGCCCGAGGCGCTCGCCGCCAACCTGCGCGACTACCAGCTGCGCGGCCTGAACTGGCTGGCCCTGATGACCTCCCTGGGCCTGGGTGGCTGCCTCGCGGACGACATGGGTCTCGGCAAGACGATCACGCTCATCTCCCTGCATCTGCACCGGCAGACGGACAGCGAGTCAGCAGGACCCACCCTCGTCGTCTGCCCCACGTCCCTCATGGGCAACTGGCAGCGCGAAATCGAGAAGTTCGCCCCCGGCACCCGCGTACGCCGCTTCCACGGCGCTCAGCGCAGCCTGGAGGACCTCGCCGACGGGGAGTTCGTGCTCACGACGTACGGCACGATGCGCCTCGACGCGGGCAACCTGGCCCAGACGCCTTGGGGGATGGTCGTCGCCGACGAGGCCCAGCACGTCAAGAACCCGTACTCGGCCACAGCCAAACAGCTGCGCACCATCGGCGCACGCGCGCGCGTGGCGCTGACCGGCACACCCGTGGAGAACAATCTCTCCGAGCTGTGGGCCATCCTCGACTGGACGACACCTGGCCTGCTCGGCAAGCTCGGCTCCTTCCGCACCCGCTACGCCCAGGCCGTCGAGAGTGGCAAGGACCCGGCAGCCGCCGAGCGGCTCGGCCAGCTCGTACGCCCCTTCCTGCTGCGCAGGCGCAAGTCCGACCCGGGCATCGCGCCCGAACTGCCGCCCAAGACGGAGACCGACCGGGCCGTGTCCCTCACCACGGAGCAGACGGGCCTCTACGAAGCCGTGGTGCGCGAGACGCTCGCGGAGATCTCCGGCGCCGACGGCTTCGCCCGCCGAGGCCTGATCGTCAAGCTCCTCACCGGGCTCAAGCAGATCTGCAACCACCCCGCGCAGTACCTCAAGGAGGACAAGCCGCGGATCGAGGGCCGTTCCGGAAAGCTGGAACTCCTCGACGAGCTGCTCGACACGATCCTCTCCGAAGACGCGAGCGTGCTCATCTTCACGCAGTACGTCCAGATGGCGCGCCTCATCGAGAAACACCTGGCAGCCCGCGGCACCCCGTCCCAGTTCCTGCACGGCGGGACGCCCATCGCGACGCGCGAGGCGATGGTGGAGCGCTTCCAGGACGGCGAAGTGCCCGTCTTCCTGCTGTCGTTGAAGGCGGCGGGGACCGGGCTGAATCTGACGCGGGCCGAGCACGTCGTGCACTACGACCGCTGGTGGAACCCCGCCGTCGAGGCGCAGGCCACCGACCGGGCGTACCGCATCGGGCAGACGCAGCCGGTACAGGTGCACCGGCTGATCGCGGAGGGGACGATCGAGGACCGCATCGCCGACATGCTGCTGCGCAAGCGGGAGTTGGCGGACGCGGTCCTCGGTTCCGGCGAGGCGGCACTGACGGAACTCACCGACGCCGAACTGTCGGATCTGGTGGAGCTGCGAGGGGGGACGCGATGAGCGACATGTACGACGAGTCGAACGGCGAGACACACACGGACGACGGTCACCGGGAGGGCGCGTACGAGCACGAGCGCACCTTCGCCGCGCTGCCGGCCACGCACGGGCGGGGGTTCGCGCAGAGCTGGTGGGGCCAGGCCTGGCTGAAAGCACTTGAGGACACGGCGCTGGACCTCCAGCAGTTGAAGGCCGGACGCAGGCTCGCGCGCGCGGGAGCCGTGGGCGCGGTCTCGGTGCGCCCCGGGCGGATCACCGCGGTCGTCCAGGACCGTGACGGCACCCCGCGCCGCTCCGACGTACTGCTGCAGCAGCTCAGCGAGGACGAGTGGGACCGCTTCCTGGGCATGGCCGTCGAGCGGGCCGGGCACATCGCGGCACTGCTCGACCGCGAGATGCCGCCGCACTTGGTGGAGGACGCGGCGGCAGCGGGTGTCGAACTCCTGCCCGGCATCGGAGACCTGGAGCCGGAGTGCGACTGCGACGCGTGGGACCACTGCGGGCACACCGCCGCGCTCTGCTACCAAGTGGCCCGGCTGCTCGACCAGGATCCTTTCGTGCTGTTCCTGATGCGTGGCCGTGCCGAGCGCGAACTGCTGGACGAGCTGCAAGTACGCAGCGTGACACAGGCGGAGGCCGAGGAGGCACCCGCGGAGGAGCAGGAGGGGCCCCAGGAGGGCGTGGACGCCGACGAGGCGTACGCGGAGGGAGCCATCCTGCCGCCGCTTCCCGGCCTCCCTCCGCTGCCGCCTGAGCCGGGCCTGCCGCCCTCCCTCGACACAGAGGCGGAGCCCGCGCCCGGTCTCGATGTGGCGGCACTCGAGTTCCTGGCAGCGCAGGCGGCCGTCGAGGCGCGCCGGATGCTGGCCGAGGCGCTCTCCCCCGGACACGAACGGCAGTCGGTCGAGCAGGAATTGACGCTGGACGAGGATGCCGTACGCCTGGCCGCCACGGCTCACGAGGCGGTGGCCGCGCGTCTCGCGACCGCCGCAGGCCGCGGCAGGGACGGGCTCGCGCTGGCCGTGCGGGCCTGGGAGTACGGAGGTCCGGCCGCGCTCTCCGTCCTGGAGGAGGAGTGGACTCCTGAGGCGGACGCGATGGCACGCGCGCGTGCGGCGTTGGACGCGGCATGGGACGAGGGCGAGCGGCCACGGCTGCGCGCCGCCCGCAATCGCTGGACGGTGGTCGGGAGCGATGCCCAGCTGCGGCACGGGACCGACGGCCGCTGGTGGCCCTACCGCAAGGAGCGCGGACGCTGGGCCCCGGCGGGCCCGCCGGCCCACGACCCCGCGACGGCACTGGCCGTCGTGACCAACGGCGAATAGGTCAGGCCGACTTGGTGCGGGCCGTTCCGCGCGCCCGCACCAAGCCAGAGGAGGCCCGGCCCCGACCGCGACCGCGACCGCGACCGCGCCCCGGAGGCGTTCACGCCCCATCGCGTTCACGCCACCCAGGCGCAGCCTCATGGCCCGAATGCGCTCGGCGGGCACCGGCGTATCCACGCCACTCGTACACACGCCGGGAACACTGGCGCGTGCACTCCCCCTGCCAAGCGATTGAGCGCGGGCATGACATCCGAGAGTGTGGATCACGCCGGTTCGAGTGTGGATCACGCCGGTTCAGGGGGCGCCGACCGCGACTGGCCACCCCCTCCCGCAGGGCCCCGGAGTCATCGACCGTCAGCGCGATCTACGCGAAGGGGGACGACAAGGGCAACGAGCCCAACTGCTGCTGACCGGCCTGCGGGTGACGGCGGCGCCTCCTGCCCCTCGCGGGAGGCGCCGTCAGCATGCCCCCTCACGTTCACCTTTCCGCCTCCCTGTGTTCGCGGCGACGGCAAAGTCTGATCGCTGTCACCGATCACTCGCGCCCCAGGAGGCACTCATGTCCCCGCACGCCGCCCGTCAGCGTCGCGTCCGCCGTTCCCTCGCCGTGGGTGTGCCGTTCGCCGTGCTCGCCGCGATCGCGGTGACCGGGACCGCCACGGGCGCTCAGACCGGCGGCAAGGAGAAGGCGCCCCGGATCACCTCGACCGCGACACTGGGCGACATCCCTCTGGGCACGTTCAGCGACTCCCTGCTGCCCGGGACGGTGGGCGACGACCGCGGTGTGGATCTCGGCGGCATCGGCAGCGACATCTATCCGGCTGGACGCAAGGGCGAGTTCTGGACGGTCACCGACCGCGGGCCCAACGGCCAGATCAAGGTGGACGGCAAGAAGCGGCGCACCTTCCCTGTGCCCGGTTTCGATCCGGCGATCGTGAAGGTCCGCGTCTCCGGTGACACCGTGAAGGTCATCGACGCGCGCCCGCTGACGACCTCCTCCGGGAAGCCCGTCACCGGACTGTCCAACCAGAAGGGGCGCGATGAGGCGCCGTACACCTACGACGCGAAGACGGCGCTGACGTACGACCCGAACGGCCTGGACACCGAGGGCATCGTGCGGGCGCCCGACGGCAGCTTCTGGCTGGTCGACGAGTACGGGCCCTCGCTCGTCCACGTCTCCGCGCGCGGGAAGGTGCTCAAGCGCTACGTCCCCCAGGGGCTGAAGCCGGCAGGCGCCGACTACCCGGTCGTCGAGTCGCTGCCGGGCATCCTGCTGCACCGCAAGGGCAATCGCGGCTTCGAAGGGCTCGCCCAACTCCCCGGCGGAGACCTGGTCATGGCGGTCCAGAGCCCGCTGTCCCTCCCTGACGAGGACGCGGGTGACGCATCGCGGACGACGCGGCTGCTGCGCTTCTCACCGAAGAAGCAGGCGGTCACCGCCGAGTACGCGTACCGCTTCGACGCGGTGGGGGTCGTCGACCCGGGCGAGGACGACACGTCCGAGCTGAAGATCTCCTCCGTGGTGGCCGTCGGCCGTGACCGGCTCCTCGTCGAGGAGCGCACCGACAAGGCCGCGCGCCTGCAGACGGTGAAGCTGGACCGCGGCGCCGACATCCTCGGCGAGCGGTGGGACGACGACGCCACGAAGCCCTCCTTGGAGCAGCTCGACGATCCGGCGGCCTCCGGAGTGCCCGTCCTGAAGAAGCGTCTCCTGGTCGACCTGGGCGGCATCGACGGCGTACCCGACAAGATCGAAGGCGTGGCCCGCGTGAACGGTCACACCCTCGCCCTGATCAACGACAACGACTTCGGGATGACGGACGGGGCGGAGGCGTTCGACAAGGACGGTCGGCTGGTGGACAGCGACGTGGAGACCACGGTGACGTACGTGCGGCTGCCGAAGGGCCTCTGATCCCGCACCCGACGCCGCCTCCGGCCCTTCAGGGCCGGGGCAGGTCGACGAGGTAGTAGGGCACTTCGTTGTAGTAGGGCACTCCATTGTCCGCGACTGACGGGACCAGGGAGTCCAAGTCGCTCGGCAGGTCACTGGGCAAGTCCGAGGGCAGACCGCTGGGCAGGTTCGACGGCACCTCCGTCGGAAGCTCGGAGGGGATCTCCGACGGGATGCTCAGCGACGGGGTGGGCTTGCCGTCCGAACTCTCACTGCTCTCGGACGGGCCCTTCTTGTCACCGGAGCCATCACCACTGGTGGCGACCAGGACCACCGCGACGACGGCTCCGATCGCGACGATCACGGCAAGCAGGATGAACAGCCCGCCCCGCCGCCCTGACGGCCCTCCTGGCGGCGGCTGAGGCGGCCACCCGCCTCCGCCAGGGGGCACACCGCCGCCGCCCGGTGGTGGTCCGTACCCGTCACCCGGAGGACCCGGAGGCGGGCCATACCCTCCTCCAGGCGGGCCGAAGCCGCCATCGCCCGGAGGGGGTGCGTCACCCGGCGGAGGGGGAGGCGGCGGCGGTACGGGCGGCATGGCCATACCGTCAAGAGTCGCCTCGAAAGGGTCAAGATGCGACCCCTGTGCGGAAGTTGATGCGTCCGGAGTTGGAGCTTCCGGTCAGCCCCGCGCCCCCAGGAGGTGATCCATGGCCAGCTGGTCGAGGTGCTCGAAGGCCATGCCACGGTCCGCGGCGGCCGCCACGTCGAAGTCCTCGAAGGCCCCACGGTCGGCGAGCAGACCGGAGAGACCGTCCTCCGCGGTCGGCAGGGCCAGCTCGTCCAGACGGGAAGCACGCAGGGCTTCCTGGACCTCCGGGTCGGCACGGAACGCGGCCGCACGCTCCCGAAGGATCAGATAGTTGCGCATGCATCCGGACGCCGACGCCCACACGCCCGCGTAGTCCTCCGTACGCGGCGGCTTGAAATCGAAGTGGCGCGGCCCCACATAACCGCCCCTCTCCAGGAGGTCGACCAGCCAGAAGGCGCTCCGCAGGTCGCCCGCCCCGAAGCGCAGGTCCTGGTCGTACTTGATGCCGGTCTGGCCATTGAGGTCGATGTGGAAGAGCTTGCCCGCCCACAGGGCTTGGGCGATGGAGTGCGGGAAGTTGAGGCCGGCCATCTGCTCATGGCCCACTTCGGGGTTGACGCCGAACAGTTCGGGGCGCTCCAGGCGCTCGATAAAGGCCAGGGCGTGCCCGACGGTGGGCAGCAGGATGTCTCCGCGCGGCTCGTTCGGCTTGGGCTCGATCGCGAAACGCAGGTCGTATCCCTGCTCCGTGACGTAGTCGCCGAGCAGGTCGAAGGCTTCCTTCATGCGGTCGAGAGCGACGCGTACATCCTTCGCCGCACCGGACTCCGCACCTTCCCTTCCGCCCCACGCGACGTAGGTGCGCGCGCCCAGTTCCACCGCGAGGTCGATGTTGCGGATCGTCTTGCGCAGCGCGTAGCGGCGCACGTCCCGGTCGTTGGCGGTGAACGCGCCGTCCTTGAAGACGGGGTGCGTGAAGAGGTTCGTGGTCGCCATCGGCACGACGAGGCCCGTCGCGTCGAGCGCCTGGCGGAAGCGCTTGATGTGCGACTCGCGCGCGGTGTCCGAGGCACCGAAGGGGATCAGGTCGTCGTCGTGGAAAGTCACTCCGTAGGCACCCAGTTCGGCCAGGTGGCGTACGGAGTCGGCCGGGTCGATGGCCGCCCTGGTCGCGTCGCCGAACGGGTCCCTTCCCTGCCAGCCGACGGTCCACAGGCCGAAGGTGAACTTGTCCTCAGGAGTGGGCTGGTACGTCATGTGCGGCTCCCTGGGTGACTGGTGCACGGCTGCGCGGCCGACCCGGGCACGGTCGTGTGCCCGTTGAGGTGCGACTGCCGCGACTATTTCGTCATGGCGCTTAACAAATTAGTATCCGGAGGCATCCCTGGGAAGGTCGGACGGAAAGAAGTCCGGGCGTGCCCGGAAAGAGCCGCGGGAACGGAGACCCCCGATGTCATCAGCGCCAGCAGCCGACGGACCCCTCGTCGTCGGCGTGGACAGCTCCACGCAGTCCACCAAGGTCCTGGTCGTCGACGCCGCCACGGGCAGAGTGGTGGCCAGCGGTCAGGCCCCGCACAGCGTCAGCTCGGGGGCCGCCCGCGAGAGCGACCCCGAGGAGTGGTGGAACGCGCTGCGCACGGCCCTCGACCAGTGCGGCGAAGCGGCACGCGAGGCCGCCGCGGTGTCGGTCGGCGGCCAGCAGCACGGGCTCGTCACGCTGGATGCGCAGTCCAGGCCGGTGCGGCCCGCGCTGCTGTGGAACGACGTCCGCTCGGCGACGCAGGCCCGCTCGCTGGTGGACCGCCTGGGGGGCCCAAAAGCGTGGGCCGAACGCGTCGGCATCGTGCCGGGGCCCTCCTTCACGGTGACCAAGTGGGCCTGGCTCAACGAGCACGAACCCGAGGCGGCCCGGGCCACAGCGGCCGTACGACTCCCCCACGACTACCTCACCGAACGCCTCACCGGATCCGGCACGACCGACCGGGGTGACGCCTCCGGTACGGGCTGGTGGGCGTCAGGGACGGAGGCGTACGACGAAGAGATCCTGGGACTCGTAGGCCTGGACCCCGAGCTCCTTCCACGCGTGGTCCGCCCCGGTGAGGTCGCCGGCACCGTGCGCGGAAGCGGCGAACTGCCCTTCTCCAAAGGCACGCTGGTCGCCCCCGGAACCGGCGACAACGCGGCGGCGGCGCTCGGGCTAGGGCTGCGCCCCGGCACCCCGGTGCTCAGCCTGGGCACGTCGGGCACCGTGTACGCGGTCTCCAGGCGGCGCCCAGCGGATCCGACGGGGACGGTGGCCGGCTTCGCCGACGCGCGCGGCGACTGGCTGCCGCTGGCCTGCACTCTCAACTGCACGCTGGCCGTGGACCGGGTGGCCGCCCTGTTGAGCCTCGATCGTGAGGCGGTGGAGCCGGGCGGCGCTGTCACCCTGCTGCCCTATCTGGACGGCGAGCGCACCCCTGACCTGCCGCACGCCTCGGGGCTGCTGCACGGGCTGCGGCACGACACGACTCCCGGGCAGCTGCTGCAGGCGGCCTACGACGGAGCCGTGCACTCGCTGCTCGGCGCCCTTGATCTGGTCCTGGACGCGGACGCGGACCGCTCGGTCCCACTTCTGCTCATCGGCGGCGGGGCGCGGGGCACGGCCTGGCAGGACACCGTGCGGCGACTGTCCGGACGTCCCGTTCAGGTGCCCGAGGCCCGGGAACTGGTCGCGCTCGGCGCCGCCGCACAGGCGGCGGGCCTCCTCACGGGCGAGGACCCGGCGGCTGTCGCGCGCCGCTGGGGTACGGCGGAGGGGCCCGTGCTGCCCCCTGTGGAGCGGGATGAATCGGCGCTCGCCCGCATCGCCGAGGTAGTCTCCGACGCGGCGCCGCTGCTCGGAAGCGCGGGCCACGAGGACGCACGGCCATGAGGACGGAAGAACGGGGGCTGGCGGCGGCATGACCGCACCACCGCACGATGCGCGCCGGGGCACGTCCGGAGCCCCGCTGCCCGACACCCAGCGGGGGATGCGCCGCCGCAACCTGTCGCGCGTCATGCACGCCGTAGCGGCGCACGGGCCACTGTCCCGTGCCGCCGTGGCCACCCGGATCGGTCTGACGCGGGCCGCCGTCTCCACCCTGGTGGACGAGTTGATCCGCTCCGGGCTCCTGGACGAGCTTGGCCCCGAGCGCCCCGGCAAGGTGGGACGCCCCGGCTCCGCGCTGGCGGTCAGCAGAAGCGGCCCGGCCGGCATCGGCGCCGAAGTGGGCGTGGACCATCTCTCGGTGTGCGCGGTCGACCTGCGCGGAGAGGTACGCGCGCGTGCCGTGCGACAGGGCGACAACCGGGGGCGCGCCCCCGAGCCGGTCCTCAAGGAACTCATCGCGCTGGTGCGGCAGGTGAGCAGCGAGGCCCGTCTGGCAGGACTCCGTCCGGCGGGACTGGCCGTCGCTGTCCCCGGGCTCGTCGCCCGCGGCACAGGGACAGTGGTCCGTGCTCCCAACCTCGACTGGAACGACGTCGACCTCAGTGCACTTCTGCCGGACAGGCTGCCGCTGACGGTGGACAACGAAGCCAACTTCGGCGCACTGGCCGAGCTGTGGCTCGGCGACGAGGTGCCGCAGGACTTCCTCCACGTCTCGGCGGAGATCGGCATCGGTGCGGCTCTGGTCGTCGACGGACGGCTGCTGCGCGGGACGCGTGGCTTCGCCGGCGAGCTGGGGCATGTGCCGGTGTGGCCGGACGGCCCTGCGTGCCCGTGTGGCGGCCGTGGCTGCCTGGAGCAGTACGCGGGCGAGGAGGCGGTGTTGCGCGCGGCCGGCCTTGACCCTGGTGCGGACCGCGTCGGACTGCTCGCGGAGCGCGCCGCGCAGGCCGACGAGCACGTACGAAGGGCGCTGCACGGCGCCGGGGCCGCCCTGGGCATCGCGCTCACCGGTGCGGTGAATCTGCTGGATCCGCGCTCGGTGGTGCTCGGCGGCGCCCTGTCGCGGCTCGCGCCGTGGCTGCTCCCGTCACTGGAAGTCGAGTTGGGGCGCCGCACGGCGGGCACGGGGTGCGATGTCGCTGCCTCCGGGCTGGGGTCCGACGGCCCCTTGCTGGGGGCCGCGCACTCGGTCGTACGGGCGGTGCTCGATGATCCTGCGGGTGCGGCCGCGTAGCGTCGGCCTTCCACTCGGAGCGCACTACGTAGCTGCTCGGCCGCCTCCTTGCGGCCCGTTTTCGTGCGGCCCGTCCTCTTGCAGCACCTCCTTCCGGACCGACTCTTCCCGGCCATACGGACCGACTCTTCCCGGCCGCCTCCTTGTCAGCGCCACTGGGGTCCCCCGACGAAATGCACGTCGTACCTCTCGTGCAGCGCATCCATGCTGTCCCACCCCGCCTCACCTCGCGCAATGCGCCCCAACTGCCGGAAGTACCCGAACCGTTCAATCCCCGGGGTGAGCACGGCGAAGAACTCCGCCGGGCCGTCGGCCACCGCCCCGAAACCGTGCACCACGCCGGGCGGCACCACGATCAGACCGCCCTTGCCGACGGCCGTCAGGGTTCCGTCGAGCAGGAACTCCATCGTGCCGCCGAGCACGTAGAAGAGCTCGGTGGACAGGCGGTGGTGGTGCGGGCGCGTGCCGTCGGCGCCGGCGGGCAGGACGAGCCTGTTGGCCCCCAGGAGTCCGCAGGTCGCTCGGCTGTCCTCGAGCAACCGGAACTGGCCGCCTCCGGGGAGGGGCACTTCCTCCGCGTCTCGTTCGTGGACGATCAATGCTTGCGGGCTGCTGGGCACGTCGTACTCCTTCGGGCGCCGTGGTGGTCGTGAGCATCAGTTCATCGCGGGAACACGGCGCGTCCAAGAAGACGTTCATGAAGGCATTGATCACTTGCGCTGATGAATGCGCGGGGTCTGGTCCGGGTGTGGGAGGGGCGGGGACGACTGTGGAGCTACGGCAGCTCGAGTACTTCGTAGCGGTCGCGGACGAGGGCGGCTTCGGCCGGGCGGCCGCGCGGCTGCACGTCGTACAGGCTTCGGTGAGCCAGCAGATCGCCCGTCTCGAGCGGGAGTTGTGCGTACGCCTCTTCGATCGGACCACCCGTCGAGTGGGTCTGACAGCGGCCGGGGAGCGGCTGCTGCCGGAGGCGCGGGCCGCGCTCGCAGCCGCTGCCCACGTGGGTCACGTGGCCGCGGAGATCGTCTCCGGTGGGGAGGGTGTGCTGCGGCTTGGCACTGCCCGGGCGTTCGCGGAGCGCGTGCACCCGGCCCTCGACGTGCTGGCGGAGCGCGTTCCGAGCCTTCGGGTCCGGTTGGTCCAGGATGCCCGGGAGCGGCGTATCGAAGCACTACGGAGCGGCGAGTTGGATGCCGCGCTCGTCCGGGGCGACGGACCGATCCCGGGCCTTGCGGTGGTGCCGGTTTGGGACGATCCGCTGTTCGTTGCGTTGCCCGCGACGCATTCGCTGGCAACTCTCCCCCGACTCAAGTCGGCCGATCTCGCGGGCCTACCGCTGCGGTTGGCGCCGCGAGAGCGCAATCCCGCGTTTCACGACCTGGTGACGGGGTTGCTGCGGGACTCCGGCATCGATATCCCGGCCGGTCCGCACTTCACCACCTTGCAGGAGACTCTGACGGCGATCGCTACGGACTCCGCGAGCGGCGCGGAGTCCTGGACCGTCTTCGACCTCGTGGGTGAGCTGCCCCCGGCCCGCCGCATCGCCTTCCGGCCGCTGCTCGGCGCGCGCTCGACCGTCAGCCTCGCCATGCGGCCGGGGCCGCTGTCCCCCGCGATCCGGCAACTGCTCACGGCCCTGGAGCCCGCGCCGCGTGCCCAGTAGATCCTGCACTCCGTCCCCGTGGGTGACGGGGCTTGAGTCTCCAGTAGGGGGAGACGTGAAGGTGGGGGCATGAACGGCGACACGCTCTACTCGATCGGTGATCTGGCGCGGCGGACCGGACTGACGGTCAAGACCGTCCGGTTCTATTCCGACGCGGGGATCGTGCCGCCCGCCGACCGCAGCCCGGCCGGCTACCGCCTGTACGGCACCGATGCCGTCGCCCGCCTTGATCTCGTACGCACCCTGCGCGAACTGGGTCTTGACCTCTCCACGATCCGAAAGGTCGTGAACCGGGAGGTCTCGCTCCCCGAAGTCGCCGCTGCGCACGCGGACGCACTGGAGGTGCAGATCCGTGTGCTGCGCCTGAGGCGCGCGGTCCTGACGGCGGTGGCCAAGCGCGGGTCCACACCTGAGGAGTTGGATCTCATGCACAAACTGGCCAAGCTCTCCGAGGACGAACGTCAACATCTGATCGACGACTTCCTGGGCACCGTCTTCGACGTCCTGCATGACCACCCTGCCTTCGCGGCGGTCACGCGCTCCCTCACCCCCGAGCTCCCCGACGACCCCGACGCCGAGCAGGTCGAGGCATGGGTGGAGCTGGCCGAGCTGTTCCAGGATCCGGGGTTCCGCTCCACCATGCACGGCATGGCCAGAGATCTGGCGGCCGACCGCGCCCCGGACGACAGCACCGGTCTGCCCCGCACCCTCGCCGAGGCCTTCCGCGCGCAGGTCACCCCGGCCCTGGCGGCAGGCACCAGCCCCGGGTCGCCCGAAGCCGAGCGCATCGTCACAGCGCTCGCGACGCACTACGCACACATCCTCGGCCTCCCCGACGATGCCGACCTCCGGCGACGCCTGGTGACCCGCCTGGAGACCATGGACGACCCACGAAGAGACCGCTACCTGACGCTGCTCGCGGTGATCAACGGGTGGCCCGCGCCGGAGAGTCTGGCGCCGGTGCTCCACTGGACCATCCGGGCTCTGCACGCCCGAATGCCTCAGTAGCGGGCCGGTCAAGCCCGACCCGCTCCGCCGACCTCACCGAACCGACCGATGCCGTTCCGCGTCGATTTCTCTCCAGCTACGTGTTCCGGTATGTCGTTCCGGTGAACCGAGGGTCGCGATCGTGTGCCGCGGGCAGAATCGCGAGACTGTTCAGACCGGACAGAAACGACGGGAGAGGGGACAGCGATGGAGATGGACCGGCATGCCCACGTCCTGAGTGGCACCAGCGACGAAGCCGCGCGCCACTACGAGCAGGCGCTCGACGCGCTGTTGTTCTTCCGTGCGGAGGTTGCCGACGAGACGCAGGCGATGGTGGCGGCCTCACCGGATTCGGCGATGGCGCACATCTTCAGCGCCTATCTCGGGCTTCTCGGCACCGAGGAGAAGGACGCGGCCGACGCCCGGCGGTCCTTCGGGGCATTCCGGAGCGCTGTCGATCTTGCCGGGCTCTCACCGCGCGAGAAGATGCACGCGGCGGCTGCCGAGGCGTGGCTGGATGGGGACATGCTGCGTGCCGGCGGCATCCTCGGCGACATCAACACCGAGTTCCCTCGCGACGCCCTCGCCCTGGCCGTCGGTCACCAGATCGACTTCTTCACGGGCGACGCGCAGCGGCTGCGCGATCGGGTCGGTGGCGCGCTCTCCGCTTGGGACAGCGACGACCCGCACTTCGGCCCGCTCCTTGGGATGTACGCCTTCGGGCTTGAAGAGGCCGGGCACTACGGCCAGGCCGAGGAGATCGGGCTGAGGGCGGTCGAACGCCATCCGCGGGACGTGTGGGGCATCCATGCGGTCGTCCACACGTACGAGATGCGGGGGCTGTTCGGCGAGGGGATCCGCTATCTGGACGCGCGGACCGAGGACTGGGCCGACGGCAACTACCTGTCCGTGCACAACGCGTGGCACTACGCCCTGTACGCGTTGGAGGCGGGAAGCATCGAACGGGTCCTCGGCGTCTACGACAACACCCTCCACAACGAGGCGTCGCAGGCAATCGCCATGGAACTACTGGATGCCTCCGCCCTGTTGTGGCGGCTGCTCCTGTCCGACGTCGACGTCGAGCTCCGCTGGGCGGCGCTCGCCCAGGCGTGGGCCGGGCGCGAGGACGGCGCCCACTACGCTTTCAACGACGTCCATGCCGTGATGGCGTACGCCGGGGCCGGGCGACTCTCCGACGCCGAACGGCTGGTGAAGGACCGCGAGCAATGGCTCACCCGGACCGACCCCGCCGTGTCGAACCACGCCATGACACGCGACATCGGGATCCCGGTGTGCCGCGCCCTCATCGCCTACCGGCAGCGGCGGTACGCCCGCGTGGTCGAGTTGCTCGCCCCGATCCGGTACCACCTCAACTCCTTCGGCGGAAGCCACGCACAGCGCGACGCCATCCAGCGCACGCTGGTGGAGGCGGCCATCCGCTCCGGCCGGCACGACCTCGCGCGCACCTTGCTCAGCGAACGCATCAACCTGCGTCCCATCTGCCCCTACAACTGGCGGGCCCGCTCCCGACTGGCGGACCGGCTCGGAGACACGGCACAGGCTGCGACCGCCCGTGCCCGCGCCGAGGAACAGGCGGCTGTGGGTGCGGCTGCGTTGGAGGGCTGAGTACGGCTCGGCCGCCATTCCGACGTCCCCCACGCCCACGCCCCACACCCCACGCCACCCCCCGGGTCCCCCTCAAGGGTGGCCGCGTTATCCACAGTCACGGTGCTGTACACAGATTCAGCTCGCACCCTTCCGACTCAACCTGCCGTAGCCGTAACGTAATTGAGGCGGGACACCACCGCCCCGGCGGCGGTTTCGTGTCCACGTGGATCGGGGGATTCAGGTGTCGGGGGCAAGCCGTCCTGGGCTGCGTCGTGGGCGCGGGGCCTCCGGTCGCCATCGGGCCGCAAAGGCCCCCAAGTTCCCCATGGAGCGACAGAGGAGAGCAGTCCTGCCATGAACCAGCCTCGGATCCTGATCGTGCGGCCCGAACCGGGCGAGTACGCCTGGACGTTCGGCGGTGCGCCACCCGTGGCGCGGATCGCTCCGGGTACGGTCCTCGACCTGTACACGGAGGACTGTTTCGCGGGGAACGTGCGCTCCGAGAAGGATCTGGTCTCCGAGGTCTGCCAGTTCCCGTTCCTCAATCCGCAGACCGGCCCCTTCCATGTCGAGGGTGCGGAGCCTGGCGACACCGTCGCCGTGCACTTCGTGTCGATCGAACCGGCCCGCGACTGGGCGGCGTCCACCACAGTCCCCCTCTTCGGAGCGCTCACCTCTACCCACACCACCGCATCGCTCCAGCCGCCGCTGCCCGAGACCGTGTGGATATGGCAACTCGACAGGGACCGGCGGACGGCCCAATTCAGCGCCCATGACGGTGACTTCGAGATCGCACTGCCGATGGACCCGATGCACGGCACGGTCGGCGTCGCACCGGCCAATCTTGAGGTGCGCTCGGCACTCGTGCCCGACGCGCACGGCGGCAATATGGACACCCCTGAGATGAGGGCCGGGGTCACCTGTTACCTCGGGGTGAATGTGGAGGGCGCGCTCCTCAGCCTGGGCGACGGACACGCACGGCAGGGGGAGGGAGAGACCTGCGGAGTCGCCGTCGAGTGCGCCATGAACACAGTCGTGATCGTCGAACTCCTGAAGGGGATCACAACGCCCTGGCCTCGCCTGGAGTCCGACACCCACATCATCTCCACCGGCTCGGCACGCCCCCTTGAGGACGCCTTCCGAATATCCCAACTCGACCTCGTGCACTGGCTGGTACGCGATTACGGCTTCAGCGAGCTCGACGCCTACCAGTTCGCGACGCAGACCGTCGAGTCGCCGCTCGCCAACGTCTGCGACACCAACTACACGTGCGTGGCCAAGATCCGCAAGGAGTGGTTGCCCGCGAGCGAGACTCACCGGGGGCTGCACACGCGGCTGCGAGAGACGGCCAAGGTGCTGCCCCACTGAGAAAGCCCAGCTGTTCCCCCCCCCACCGAGAGGTAGGCCGGCCATGGATCGAGCAAGACGGTTCCCCAGCAGGCGCAGGCTGTTGCAGGGAGCGGCCCTCGCCGCCCTCCCTGCCGCGCTCCTCCCCGCCACCCGCGCCTCTGCCCGGCCTCGGGCGGTCGACTATCCGCTCGCCGAGTGGGTTCCGGCAAGCACCTCCAACTACACGGCCGCCAACCGCCCCAGCACCTACCCCGTCGACTACGTGATCGTCCACGTCACCCAGGAGACCTACGCCGACACGCTCGCCATCTTCCAGAATCCGGCGAAGAAGGTGTCGGCCCACTATGTGGTGCGCTCCGAGGACGGTCACATCGCCCAGTGCGTCCGCGAGCGCAACGTCGGCTGGCACGCGGGCAACTGGAACTACAACACCCGCAGCATCGGCATCGAGCACGAAGGATGGGTGGATCAGCCCGAGTATTTCACCGACGCGATGTACGAACAGTCCGCACTGCTGACCTCGGCCATCTGCGAAACGTACGACATCCCCAAGGACCGCAAGCACATCATTGGGCACGTCGAAGTGCCCGGGACCGACCACACCGATCCAGGGCCGCACTGGGACTGGCCGCGCTACATCCGCCTGGTCAACTCTGCCTGACGTCGGGCGGCTCATGCTGTAACACGCCTGTCGCGGCGCTTGTCGGGGCACGCTCGCGGGGCGACGATGGCAGCACCGCATCGCCGTCCCGGGAGGCCGAGTTGACCGAACCATGGGTGGCGCTGGAGGCCGGTGCCGATCCTGCCGAGCGGGTGCGGGTGTTGCGGCGCGCCCATGAGAGGTTCACCGAGGCGGGCACGGTTACGCGGCCGGTGCGTTCCGTGGTGGCCGACTCTTGGCGGCGTTCGGCGAGGGCCAGGGTCAGCCCGGAGGACACCGGCGCGGCGGTGGAGCTCACCGACGGGGACCTCGGCTCGTATCGGTCCGAGCATCCGCTGGCCGGGGTGATGCCGCTGTTCCGTGAGCTGATGGGCACGTTCGCGATGGACGGTGAGCATCTCCTCGCGGTGTGCGACGCGCACGGCAGGCTGCTGTGGGTCGAGGGTCACTCCGCGACCCGGCAGCAGGCGGGGCGGATGAACTTCGTGCCGGGCGCGCGGTGGGCGGAGTCCGCGATGGGGACGAATGCTCCCGGTACGGCGGTGGCGTTGGACCGTCCGGTGCAGGTGTTCGCCGCCGAGCATTTCATCCGACGCGTCCAGCCGTGGACGTGCGCGGCGGCTCCAGTGCATGATCCGCGGACCGGGCGGTTGCTCGGGGCGGTGGACATCACCGGGGGTGACGGTCTCGCGCATCCACACAGCCTGGCTTTCGTGCAGGCGGTCGCACGGGCGGCGGAGTCCCAGCTGGCGCTGCTGGCAGCGCCCGTGGAGTCCAAGGACACGGTGGGTCTCACCGCGCTCGGCCGTGACGAGGCGCTGCTGCTTACCGGCGGTCGCAAGGTGCGGCTGAGCCGGAGGCACAGCGAGATCCTCGTCCTGCTCGCCCGCCACCCGGAGGGGCTGACCGGCGACGAGCTGCAGTGCGCGTTGTACGAGGACGAGACGGTGACGCCAGTGACACTGCGGGCCGAACTGGCCCGACTACGAAGGCTTCTGGGGCCGGAGCTGCTGAGGTCGCGCCCGTATCGGCTCGCGGTGCCGGTCGAGTCGGATGTCGACGCCGTCGAGCGACGGCTCGGTTCGGGGGCGGTCACCGCGGCGGCCGCCGCGTACGCGGGTCCGCTCCTGCCCGCTTCGCAGGCACCTGCCGTGGCGCGGCTGCGGCGCAGGCTCGCCGATCAGCTGCGGGCAGCGCTCATCGCACGCCGTGACCCCGATCTCCTGGCCGACTGGGTGCACGCCCCGTGGGGCGAGGAGGACCTTGCAGTGTGGCGCGCGCTGGCGCAGGTACGGGCGACCCCACCGGTGCTGGCACGCCTCCGCGAGCTGGACGCGGAGCTGGCTGACGCGAGGTAGGAGAGCTGAACCCGCCGTGCGCGCTTGCGCCATGCCCGGGCTGAACGCAGCATCGCCGCCCAAGTGCAGGCGCGGATGCCGGCCAGCTGCCGGCCAGCTGCCGGCCAGCTGCCGCAACGTACCTGCAACGTCCGCCCTCCTAGCCTCCGGGCGAGAGCTGCCCAACGGCGGGCAGCCTTCCCCGGGAGGCCACCAAGATGACCCGTTACGCAGCGCCCGGCACCGACGGCGCAGTTGTCTCCTACCAGGCACGCTACGACCACTTCATCGGCGGCGAGTACGTCCCGCCCGCCCGCGGCCAGTACTTCGAGAACCCGAGCCCGGTCAACGGGCAGCCCTTCACGGAGATCGCCCGCGGCACGGCCGAGGACGTGGAGCGCGCCCTGGACGCGGCGCACGCCGCCGCGCCCGCCTGGGGCCGCACCTCCGTGACCGAACGTGCAGACGTCCTACGGAAGATCGCCGACCGTATGGAGGCGAACCTCGAAAGCCTCGCGGTGGCCGAGAGCTGGGAGAACGGCAAGCCGGTCCGAGAGACGCTGGCCGCCGACATCCCGCTCGCCATCGACCACTTCCGCTACTTCGCGGGGGTCATCCGCGCGCAGGAAGGGTCGCTCAGCGAGGTGGACGAGGACACCATCGCGTACCACTTCCACGAGCCGCTCGGGGTCGTCGCGCAGATCATCCCGTGGAACTTCCCCATCCTGATGGCGACATGGAAGCTCGCGCCCGCCCTCGCCGCCGGCAACGCGGTCGTCCTCAAGCCCGCCGAACAGACCCCGGCCTCCATCCACTACTGGATGAGCCTGGTCGCCGACCTGCTGCCGCCGGGTGTCGTCAACATCCTCAACGGCTTCGGCGTCGAGGCGGGCAAGCCCCTCGCCTCCAGCCCGCGCGTCGCGAAGGTCGCCTTCACCGGCGAGACCACGACGGGGCGGTTGATCATGCAGTACGCCTCGGAGAACATCAAACCGGTGACGCTGGAGCTGGGCGGGAAGTCGCCGAACATCTTCTTCGACGACGTGTGGGCCGCCAACGACGACTTCCGCGACAAGGCACTCGAGGGCTTCACGATGTTCGCCCTCAACAACGGCGAGGTCTGCACCTGCCCGTCGCGGGCCCTCGTACAGCGGGGTCACTACAGCGAGTTCATGGAAGCGGCGGTCGCCCGCACGGAGCAGATCGTGCCGGGGCACCCGCTGGACACCGACACGATGATCGGCGCCCAGGCCTCCAACGACCAGCTGGAGAAGATCCTCTCCTACCTGGACATCGGCCAGCAGGAGGGTGCCAAGGTCCTGACAGGCGGTCAGCGCGTCACGTACGACGGCGAGTTGTCCGGTGGCTACTACGTCCAGCCGACGATCTTCGAGGGCGACAACCGCATGCGGATCTTCCAGGAGGAGATCTTCGGCCCCGTCGTGTCGGTCGCGTCGTTCAGCGACTTCGACGACGCCATCAAGACCGCCAACGACACGCTGTACGGCCTGGGGGCCGGAGTGTGGACGCGCGACATGAACACCGCTTACCGGGCGGGCCGTGCGATCCAGGCGGGCCGGGTCTGGACGAACTGCTACCACGCGTACCCCGCGCACGCGGCGTTCGGCGGCTACAAGCAGTCCGGGATCGGGCGCGAGACGCACAAGATGATGCTGGAGCACTATCAGCAGACGAAGAACCTGCTGGTGTCCTACTCGCCAAAGAAGCTCGGCTTCTTCTAGAGGCACGAGAAAAGGCGCCTGACCTGGGCTTTCGCCCGTCAGGCGCCGACGTGCGTGGCGCCCTCGGTGGCCGTGGCTCCCTCGAGTGCGTACAGCGGCAGGAGCGCCGTGTCGCAGATGCCGGGGTGGAGGGAGACCGCGGTGACGCGGAGGTTGGCGGCGAAGACGGTGAGGGCGAGCTGCGACTGGGCGTAGGTGGCGAGCCGGGAGTAACTCCGGGCGCGGTTGGGGTCGTTCCAGGCGATGGAGGCGGATCGGTGGAGAGTCGAGGACACATTGACCACGCGGCCGCCGGGCTCGCTGGTGAGCGTCTGTTCCAGCAGATGGGTGAGCAGGTAGTGGGAGAGGAAGTTGACCTGAAAGGCGATCTCGTTGCCGTCGGCGGTGACGGTGTGCCGCTCGGGGGTTGCGATGCCCGCGTTGTTCACGAGCACGTCCAGGTGTGGGTGTTCGGCGATGATCCGCGCTGCCATCTGCTCGACTTCTTCGAAGCGGGCGAAGTCGGCGGAGAAGGCGCGCAGCCGCGCGGCGGGAAGGCCCGCGATGGCGACCAGCGCATCGGTTGCGGCCTGTGCCTCCTCGGGGGTGCGACCGTGTACGAGGACGGTGGCGCCGCGTTCGGCGAGCTGCTTGGCGGTTTCGTAGCCGATGCCGGAGGTTGCTCCGGTCACCAGGACGGTGTGGGAGGAAAAGTCGGATGCGGACATGGTCCATCCAAGGTTGAGGGCAGGCCGTTCGCAGGCGTGTACGCGGGTATGGACAAGGGGGCGCCGGACGAGGTCGCGGCGCCCCCTGGGCTACTGAGTGCGCGTCAGCGGTGGGCGGACGGCTCCGGGCAGCGGGGCTCGCGACGGGGCGCATGATGAGACGGCCGGTCGAGAAGGAGCCACTCGCCGTTCACGCTCTCCGTCAAAGCCGGGCCGGGCAGTGGGAGCCAGGGCAACCGGCGTTCCCTGACGCACCCCTGATGTGGGTCAGCCGGGGCTCGGGATCATCGACACCACCGCGTCAATGACCTTGATTCCGACGAAGGGCAGCAAAGGAAGTCCTGGCGTCGGCGACGCTGCACACGGGCCTTGACCGGCCCGGGCCGCTCTCTCCTCCCCCGAGGCGTTGGACGAGATCCTGACCGTGGCGCTCAGGACCGCACGCGCGGGCTGACGAGACGGCTCCGAGCAGCGCGCCTGGAGGCGTTCGCCGAAGCGCACCGCGAGCGCCTGGAAGGCCGACTCCTGAGGGTCGGCCCTCCAGGGGTCATCCCGCCCGCTTCACAACGGCATGTCGATCCGATGAGTGCTTTGCTGTTCTCCGCACGTCAGCGAGAGAGCTAGGGCAAGTGATCCGGCTCCGGGTGCTGGCCCTGGCTGCAGCGAGAGCGAGCCTTCGGTGAACCGGCCTTCTGGGTCGGTACCGAACGCACCCCCGCCGTCCGTGTATTCCCCTCCGAGATCGTCCTTCGCTTCCAACGACAGATAGATCGGCGGCCCGGCCTCCGTCATCGAACCGTCGGGCTCGTCCGCCCACCTCTCGGGAAGCGCAGGCGTGATGCGGTAGAAGAGTTCGATCTGCTCAGACGTCCACGTGAGGCTCCGTACCTCCAGTTCGTGGCGGCCACCCAGGACAGCGAACGTCCTGCCCGCACCGCCTCCCTTCTTGCGCTTACCTTTGCCCATGCCTGCTCCCTACGGTGTACCGGCGCCTCAGGCTCATCCCGACCCCTTGGGCGGCACCTGACAGGTGATGTACCGCGTGGCACCCGCTCGCGGGTTGCTGTGGCTCGTGACGAGCCAGTAGAAAGTGATCTTGTTCTTTGTGCGGATGGTGTGCTTCGTACTGCTCCCCTTGCGGTTGTACTTCTTCATGCTGCCGTGGAAGTTGTATGTGCTCGCCCGGGGATGAGGGCCGTACGGTGCATTGATGGCGTGGTTGTTCACCCAGGCGTTGGGCATGGACACCGTCACGGCCGGGCCGAGCTTGGCACGCGTCCGCGCCGTCAGTTTGAAGTTCCAGCGGACAGTACCTGCGCGCGTCCTGTCCCAGTCGACATTGGCCACGCTGTGCTTCCACACCCCAGTGCACTTCTTGTCCGCCGCGGTGCGGGCATGTATCTCTTCGGCACGCTGTTCGACGCGCGCGTACGTGACAGCCGGAGCTTCCCCCTCCGCAATGCTGATCAACTCCCCCGCATCCGCCTCGCTGTGCGACTCAGCCGCGTGCGCGGGAACAGCGCCGCCAGCAAGAAGAGAGGCTCCGAGCACGGAACAGATCAGCAGCGAGTGCTGCCTCTTCTGAGGCATTTCTGGCTCCCCGTTCAGTCATGCTCACCGCAACATCTACGGCGAGCTCATATTGGTCACGGAGACAGATGGGGCCTGCCGAGCACCCGTTCCCCCGATCGGCATCAAGAGATCGTTAAGCCCCCGTACCCTCCTTCACTCGCTGGAAGCCGAGGGCGGCGACATCCGTCCTACTGAAGGGCTGGAGCCGCGGCGGTGCGCGAACAGGTCGTCCTCGCCACCAAGTTCGGCTGGCGCATCGTCACCGCTGTCCAGCGAGTATTCGCTGTGGACCCGCGATCCTGAGTCCGAGGTCTTGCCCACGCTTGCGGAACTCGGCATCGGATTCGTGCCGTTCAGCCCGCTCGGCAAACTGCAATCGTCGGTAGCGGTCGGCACCTGCCGTTGTCGGTGAACGCGTCGCCGCATTTCAGGAACCTGGTTCGTCCTGCCCAACGATCGGTGCCCCAGACGCCGCTAGGGAGGACATCCCCTCCGCACGCGCGACGCTCCGCGTCGCCGAACTGGCACGGGAGGCGGTGGACGCCGTACAGGGGGCAGCTTCGCGGGCGGGTGACGGTCGGCACGATGCAGGGGGTCTGGGCGGGTCTCCACCACCCTGGCCGCGCTGCGCGAGGGCACGGTGGATCTGGCCGTGGTGGCACTCGACCGCCAATAGCAGCGAGGGCTGACGACCCGGCTGCTGTCCCGCGAAGAGATGGTGCTGGTGGTGTCGTCCCGGCGGGTCATCGCCGGGACGACACCGAACGGCGAGGTCCGGCTCGCCGACATCGCGCACTTGCCCACTTGCCCACTTGCCATCGTGGACTTCACACCCGGCTGGGTCATCCGCCACGCCGTCGATCAGGCCTTCCGTCCCGCAGGCGTCGACCGCAGCACGACATTCGAGGTGAGCGACATCGTCGCGGCGGCCGAGCTGGTCCGCAACGACTTGGGCATCTGCATCATGCCCAAGTCGATCGCGGCCCGCTTCCCCGATCTGCCCCAGTACCGGTTCGACCGGCACGCGCCGAACTGGAAGATCATGGTGGTGAGACCTCCCGGCGAGGCACCCCCGGCAGTCGCCGCGCTGCTGGCGCGAGCGTTACCGCCTCCGTTGCGGTCCACCGTTGTCGCTCGGCTGGTACCCGGGTGTCCGGGTGCCCAGGCGGTATCACCGGGGCCAATAATGACTGCCTCGGGCGCTCAGTGCGCGGATCGGTCCGATCAGTGCCCGGTAGAACGGCCGCACCACACGGCCGGGCAGGTGCCGGTGCCGTTCCTCCTGCCAGACCCTCGCCCTGTGGTGCGAGGCGATGGGCGACCACCCGTCGGTATCCGGGGGTTGGGATGTGTGGAGTTCGATGCGGCATAGGTGCTTCGTACTGACGAAGCCGTACTGGCCGGGGCTGACCAGCCGAACCGGAGCGCCATGGTCGCTGTCGAGCGAACTCCCGTCGAGACGGTCGGCGATGAGCACGTCGTCGGCCAAGGCGTCCTCGAGCACCACGATCGACCGGTAGCCGTCGAGACCTTCGAAGACGACATGGCTGATCGACGCGTCAGGCTTGAGCCGCGGTTCGACCTGCGTGCGGTAGAGGGCCTCGAACGCGACTCCTTCCCACAGCAGGTCCGTTGCCGACCAGCCGGCGACACAGTGGAAGTCGGCCCCGAGCTCTTGTCGTGGCAGCTTTGCGAGGTCGCTCACGGACAGGGTGATGGCCTCGGTCAGAGCTCCGCCGATCTCGATCACCGGGTCGGCGGGGACGGGCGGAGGCGGGTGATGGAGATGTGTGCCGAAGCGTGGGAATCCGGCGACGGCACGTTGGCCTGGGGGGAGCGTCATGTCGATCCTCCATTGGGTGCTGCTCGGGCTCCGGTGAACTCCCCCCGTAGTTCACCGGAGCCCGGGCATCCGGCCCCTGCCTAGTGCCGTTGGGCCGAACGCTTCGTACGCTAGGACCTCCACCGCACGGGAGATTCAAGGGGCTGAGATGCAAGTCACTTGGACGATCGGGGAACTTGCCACACGTACGGGTCTTTCGGTGAAGGCTATCCGCTACTACACCGACATCGGCCTGCTGCCGACGGCGCCGCGCAGCCAGGGAGGCCATCGCCGCTACCCACCACAGGCGCTGGAACAGCTGTGGCTGGTAAGGCAGTTGCGTGCGCTGGATGTGCCGATCGCGGCCATCACCGACGTCGCGACCGGAGCGCACCGTCTCGGCGACCTGGTGGCCGAGCAGTTGGAGAGTACACAGACGCGATTGGCGGAACTGCGGTGGCGTGAGGCGGCGTTGCTGGCACTGGAGGAGTGCTCAGGACCGGAGCGGTTGCGTCGGCTGCGCGTGCTGGCCACGGTTCAGTGCCGACCACAGGCCACCGCGGACTTCACCCGGGCGTGGCAGCGCGTCCTGCCCCCGAGTCTGCCGGCGCGCCTGGCCGATGCCATCACCGCACAGGCCGTTCCCGAGCTGCCGCGCGAGCCCACACCCGATGCCGTACTGGCCTACGCCGAGCTCCACTCCCTCGTGGCGGAGCCCGCGTTCCTGGGCTACTGGGCCGTGCCCCACGTACGGGACAAGGCATCGCTGTACGCGGCGTTGCTCGACGCCTCGGACGGTGCCGCACCCTCCGTCGCCGCCGGGCGTGCACCGCACAGGTGCGAGGCGCTGGACGCCCTCTGCCGTGCCTGTGCCCGTGCCTACGAAACGGATGACACACCCGGCTTCCGTGCGTTCATGGCCACGAACATGCAGACCACCGTTCCTCTGCTCCGTCGCTACTGGCAGCATCTGGACGCCCTCACCGTCGGCCCCGGGCCGAGCCTGGGAAGGACACACTGCTGGCTCGTGGAGGGGGTCATCGCCGAGTACGACCCCGCGCGGTGAACCGGCTGCCGCACCCATCCAGCTCCGGCGAACGCTCGAAGGCCGCAACCACCGGGAGCGGCGGCCTCCTCGCCGCCGCTCCCGGTCGTCACCGGCCGCTACCGGGCCGGCAGTTGGCCGCAGTCGCCGGCGGCGCACTTGCTCAGCCAGTCGGCGAAGTCGGCGTCGTACTTGGTGCCGATGGTGTCGCGGAGCAGGCTGTGGGCCGCGTCGTACTCGCCTGCGCGGTAGTGGCCGAGCAGGGTGGCCACGTCCTCGGGGTGCGACTGGAGCATGTAACGGACGCCCAGGTAGCCCCACTGGTAGATACGGGTGGTGTCCGCGTTGTCGTACGTGGTCCCGAAGAGCTGGCTGAGCTTGTAGGTCTTCTTGCCCGCTTCCTCGATCGCCCTGTCGTAGGTGATGCCGCGGTACGAGTAGGAGACGTACTCGGCGAAGCCCTCGATCCACATCACTGTCGGGGTGGTCTGCCCTGCCGCGAAGTCGCCGTACATGTCGTAGCGGCCGTCGAGGTAGTGGGTGTACTCGTGGTTGAGGTTCCAGATCTGGAAGGCGCCGTCCTGGGCCGGCTGCTCGTAGGCGATGAAGCGCGGTTGGTTGCCCTCGGCGGCCGGGTCACCCTCCAGGTACATGCCGCCGTTGTTGGTGTCGATGCCGAAGACGACACCGGCGTACGTCTTGTAGTCGGTGCTGGAGTTGAAGGCGACGATCTCGATGTTGGTGTTGTTGTCGTCCTTGACCGGGCCGTTGTCCTTGACGATGTCGTGGAACACCGGGTCCTGCTCGAGGATGCTGTCGCACGTGGCCGACAGTTCGGACGCGGTCAGCTCCTGTGCGAGGATCTTCGCGCTCGGACCGCATGCGTGCTTGACCGTCAGCACGGCGTCGCGCACGCGGTTCTGTAGGCCACAGGTGTCGTACTCGGCGCAGTTCTCCTTGTCGAACTCGTCCGTCATCTCGGCGAGGCCTACCCAGAGCGGGGCGGTTCGTCCCGTGATCTCGCTGCGGCCGAGCAGCTCCTTGACCAACGGCTTGACGGTGTCCTTGATGTCGGTGTGCTGCAGGAAGCGGCCGAGTTCGCGTCCGGCGTTGCTGGCCAGGTAGGACTTGTCGGTGCCGAGGAGATCGTCGTGGGCGACGGCGAAGTCACGCAGTCCGGTGAGGACGCTCGGGTCGGCCTTCACGGCTTCCACGAACTCCGGCACCTGGTGGCCGCGGAAGAGCACGGTGTAGGTGTTGTTGACCGCCGCGAGCATTCCGTAGAACTCGTCGTACGACGCGTCGTAGTCCTTCTGCAGACGCTTGACCACGTCGAGGAAGCGGGCGTTCTCTTCGGAGCTGTCGATCAGGATGACCGCCTCGGACAGGGTCTCTCCGTTGGCCTCAGTGACGTCGAAGGCGTGGGAGGAACCGAAGAAGCCGTCCAGGGCGCCCTGAATGGCGCTCTTCAGCGTCGGGCCGTATTCGCCGACGTTCTCCGGCTGGTTGTACTGGATGTAGTAGCCGGCGCGCAGGTACAGAACCACTTGGGCTGCGGATGTGCTGTTGTTCCCCGGGTAGTTGGTCGCGACGTCCTTGAGTGCGTTCGCCACCGTGACCATCTGTTCCTCGCGGAAGAGGGCCTTGGAGTCCTCACCGGTCACGCTGAACAGCGTGTTGATACAGGTGGTTTCCGACTGCTTGATCTGCTCGACCAGGGCAGCGCCGGTCTTCGAGGTGAAGTCGCTGACGTTGCAGTCCGCCGCGGCCTTCGCCGCAGAGCGGGCTCGCTTGCGCTCTGCGGCGTTCTGGGCCGCGGGGAGCGGAGGGCGCTCCGCGGAGTTCGAGGCCTTCGTGGCCGATCGCGCGGGGTCGGCGGCGTGGCCGGGGGCGAGGTCGGCGGCAAGCACGGTGGCGGAGGCGGGCTGCGGGGCGAGGGCCGACCTCGGTGCGGGCTTGGGTGCCCCGGCGTCGGCCGGGGCCGCCGCGCCATGAGGGGCGAGCATGGTGAACGCCAGGCCGGCGGCGGCCACGGTAGGTATCAGCAGTTGGGCGAGGTTCCTGCGGGTGGGGGGTCTGCGCATGGCGATGGCCTCCAGGCCAGTCGGCAGCCGTGCGCGGGGCACGGCGGTGGGGGGTGCGGACCATGACGGCAGCGGAGGTTGAGCACCCCCGGAACTGTCATGTCCGCCGAAAGTGTGACCGTACAATTTCACAGTTCACATCACAGTGAAAAGAGGGTTGCAAGCAGGAGAAGAAATTGATGAGCCGTCAAAGGGAGGCCGCGCCAAGGGACTTGAGTTCCCCATGGGTGCGGGCCAGCGGGACCTGCCGTGGAGTGGCGAGGACTTCGCCGCCCGACGGGGTCACTGACCGTCGGCTTACGCGCGGCCCGCGGCCAGGTCCATCAGGCGCGCGAGGACGCTGCCGCCCGAGGCGGTGACGCCGTCGTGCTCCCACTCATTGGTGACCCAGACTCGGGTGGCGCCGACTTCGCGTGCCGTGCGCAGGGAGAGGCCTGCGTCGACGTACATGTCGTCGTGGTAGACCGCCGCGGCCAGGGGGATCTGATTGGCGGCCAGGCGGCGAGGGTCGTAGAGCGGGGGCCAGTCGCTTCTGTGGGCCAGGAGGTCTGCCGCGTCCGCGAACGGGCGCAGGCCCCTGATCTCCTGGAACATCCAGGGGTAGATCATTTCGCCGGTGAGGAGGAGAGGATCCGCGTCCTCGGCGAACTCGGGGAAGCCGGCGAGCGAGCGGGACGCCGCCCAGGCGCTCGGGGAAGAGCCTTGCCCGTACAGCGTCTCCTGCATGACGGCGAACAGCGGGTTGTCGGTGAAGCCGGTCAGGGCCTCGACCTGATGGAGGAAGGTGTCCGTCAACTCGCCGTCCGTGTCCAGGGATTCGTCGAGCAGCCAGTGGATCCGCTCGAAGCCGTCGCCCATGCCGAGCACGAGGCCGAGGGTACGCAGACGGCCGGAGGTGAGGCGGTCCCCGCCGGGCAGCCGGATGTCATCGACCGCGAGGAGGTCGGCGATCTTGCGGAGGCGTGGGGCGTCGTGCGGGTAGCGGGCGTAGAAGTCGAGGACCCGCTCCCGCACCCGCGGGTAGGTGCGGGCGTACACGTCGTCGGCGGTCGCGGTGAGACCCGGCAGGCCGCCGGTGACGTAGCAGGCCCGCAGGCCCTCCGGGGAGTGCGAGAGATACGTCAGGGTGATGAAGCCGCCATAGCTCTGGCCGAGCGTCTCCCAGGGTTCCCCGCCGCACAGTTGACGGCGTATCAGCTCTGCGTCGGCCACGATCGCGTCGGCGCGGAAGTGGGCCAGATACACGGCCAGTTGGGCGGCGGAGGCGAACCGGGATGCCGTGCGCGCGGTGACCGGGGTGGAGCGGCCGGTGCCTCGCTGGTCGAGGAGCAGCACCCTGTGCGTCTTCAGCGCCTGGGGCAGCCAGCCCGGCGTACCGGCCGAAGGACGCGGCGACTTGCCGCCGGGGCCGCCCTGCAGATAGAGCAGCCACGGCAGTTGTTCCCCGCGGCGGGTCGGGTCGACGACCTCGCGCGCGAACACCTCGATGGTCGGGCCGTGCGGGACCGAGTGGTCCAGCGGGACGGTGAAGCAGTGGTCGGTGGTGGCGTACGCCGGGTTCATCGGTCCCTTTCACAGCGGGGCACGTAATGGTGTGTGACATTGCATGCGCCGGCGTGGCTGAGCCGCCCTCCTTCCGGGGAGCCCCCACCAGTGCCTAGCGCCAAGTAATGGGGGTCGTCCCGCGTCACGACCCCAGGGCCTCAGGGCCTCAGGGCCTCAGAGCCTCAGGCGGAACGCTTCCGGGCGCGCCCCGCCGCCGATTTGGCCTCGGGCGAGGAGGAACTGCCGCTGCTGGCCCACAAGGAGCGGACATGGCCCAGGTGCTTGGACATGCACTTCTCCGCCGCCTTCGCGTTGCCCGCGAGCATCAGGTCGAGGAGCTCCAAGTGCTCCTCGGCCGAAGGGATCAGCTCGCCGCGCTCGTCCAGGGTGGAGAGCCCGTACAGGCGGGAGCGCTTGCGCAGGTCGCCGACCGTCTCGACCAGGCGGTCGTTGCCCGAGAGGGCGAGGAGCGAGAGGTGGAACTGCCGGTCGGCGTCCAGGTAGCCGATGAGGTCGTGGTCCCGCGCCGCCCGGACGATTTCCTCGGCGACCGGGCGCAGCGCCTCCAGTTCCTCGCGCGCCGCGCTGCGGGTGATCCGGCCGATCATGGGGACTTCGATCAAGGCGCGGATCTCCGTGTACTGGTCGAGGTCACGCTCATTGACCTCGGTGACCCGGAAGCCTTTGTTGCGGACGGGCTCGACCAGTCCCTCGCGGGCCAGGTCGAGCATCGCCTCACGTACGGGCGTCGCCGAGATGCCGAAGTCCTCGGCGAGCGTGGGCGCCGAGTACACCTCGCCAGGGCGCAGTTCACCGGAGATCAGAGCGGCCCGCAGGGCGTGGGCCACCTGGTCACGCAGCCGCTCCCGGGTGGCGTTGAGGTCGTGGTGCTTCAGGTGCCCCATGCGGTGGTGGTCCCTTCGATCTGGTACAGACCACTACCATACAATGTCACGTTGCTCCTGTCGGCGACAGGGTGTAGGTCCGGCTCGAGGTGTAGAACTCCGGTGCGGCACGGCCCTGTTCGCGCGGCCCGTGACTGGACGCCTTGGCTCCGCCGAACGGCAAGTGGAAGTCGACGCCGGTGGACGGGGCGTTGATCCGGATCATTCCGGTGTCGAGTCGGTCGAGGCCGTTCAGCGCCGTGTTCAGATCGGCGGTGTGGACGGAGGTGACCAGGCCGTACGGCACGGAGTTGGTGATCCGCACCGCGTGGGCCAGGTCTTCGGCGGGCAGCAGGGCCGCGATGGGGCCGAAGACCTCTTCGCGCAGCAGCCGGTGGCCCGCCGGGACTTTCTCGACCAGGGTCGGGGCCGCGTACCAGCCGGGTTTGTCGGGCACGGTGCCGCCGGCCAACGCGCACAGGCCGTGCCAGGCGTCGCCCACCTGGCCTCGGGCGTGCTCGTCGATGAGCGGCCCGCACACGGTCGCCGGGTCGGTCGGGTCGCCCACGGGCACGGCCCGCAGCGCTTCGGCGAGCGCTTCGCGCAGGGGCTCAAGGGCCGCGCCGACCGCGATGACGCGGCTGGTGGCGGTGCACTTCTGGCCCGCGTACCCGGCGATGGAGGCGGCGATGTGGGCCGCGGCCTGCCCGATGTCGGCGTCCGCGAGGACGACTGCCGCGTTCAGGCCGCCCATCTCGGCCTGGACCGGCACGCCGCGGGCCGTGGCGGTGCGGACGACGGCTTGACCGACGGCGGTCGAGCCTGTGAACGAGACCACGTCGGCGGCGGAGACGAGCGCGTTGCCCTCCGTCGGCCCGCCCGGCAGGACGGTGAACACCCCGGCGGGTACGGCGTGTTGGACGATCTCGGACAGGCGCCGCGCACACGCGGTGGCTTCGGGTGCGGGCTTGAGGACGACCGTATTGCCCGCCGCGAGCGCCGGGGCGGACTTCCAACTCGGAATGGCGAAGGGGAAGTTCCAGGGCGTGATCAGACCGGCAACGCCATACGGGCGGCGGCGGGAGAACAGCAGTCCGGGCCCCGCGGCCGTCTCGTGGACCGCACCGACGGGTTCGTACGGGGCCTGGGCGTAGTAGCGCCAGATCGCGGCGGTGCGCGCGACTTCGGCGCGGGCTTCGGTGAGCGGCTTGCCCACCTCGCGGACGGCGAGTGAGGCCAGCTCGGCGCGTGCGGCATCGATGCCATCGGCGACCGCACCGAGGGCGGCCGAGCGGGCCGCGGCCCCGCCGAGCAGCCAGCCCGGCTGGGCGGCGCGGGCCCGCTCCACGGTGTCGACCGTCTCGAAGGCGCCGGGCGCCGGGATCCGCAGAAGTACGTCGGATGGATCGGCCGGGTTGTGTGAGGTGAGGACGGGTCCGACGGCGGTCACAGGAGAAATCCTCCGGGGAAGGGGTCGTCCGGGTCGAGGAAGTACTGGGCGGTGCCGGTGATCCATGCCCGCCCGGTGACGGTCGGCACGACGGCGGGCACTCCGCAGCCCACGGTGGTCCCTTCGATCAGACGGCCGGTGAAGCGGGAGCCGATGAAGGACTCGTTGACGAAGTCACGGCCGAGGGGCAGTTGACCGCGCGCGTGCAGCTGCGCCAGCCGGGCCGAGGTGCCCGTGCCGCACGGGGAGCGGTCGAACCAGCCGGGGTGGACGACCATCGCGTGCCGCGAGTGGTGGGCGTCGAAGCCGGGAGCGGCCAGGTAGACGTGCTTGACTCCGGCGATCTCAGGGCGCTCGGGGTGCACGGGCCGCTGCGGCGATGCGTTGATCGCGTCCATGACGGCGAGCCCGGCGGCCAGCAGGTCGTCCTTGCGCTCGCGGTCGAACGGCAGCCCCAGGGCGTCGAGTTCGACGAAGGCGATGAAGTTCCCGCCGAACGCGAGGTCGTGCGTGACCGTGCCGTAGCCGGGCACGGTGACCTTGCTGTCCAGAGCGGTACAGAACGCCGGTACGTTGGTGAACGTGACCGCCGTGGCCGCGCCGTCCGACACCTGGACCTCGACGGTCACGAGCCCCGCGGGGGTGTCGAGCCGGACCGTGGTGACCGGTTCCGTCACCGGCACCATGCCTGTCTCGACGAGGACGGTGGCGACCCCGATGGTGCCGTGCCCGCACATCGGGAGCAGTCCGGAGACCTCGATGTAGAGGACCCCGTAGTCGGCGTCAGGGCGGGTGGGTGGTTGGAGGATCGCGCCGCTCATGGCGGCATGGCCGCGTGGCTCGTACATCAGGAGCGTCCGGAGATCGTCCATGTGCTCGATGAAGTGCAGCCGCCGCTCGGCCATGGTGGTGCCGGGGATGACCCCGACGCCACCGGTGATCACGCGCGTGGGCATGCCCTCGGTGTGCGAGTCGACTGCGTGGAAGACGTGGCGTGTACGCACGGGCTTCCTCCCTCTCGGTCAGCGGACAATGCGGTCAGCGGTGGCCGTCGGCGACGGCCTTCTCAGTGGCGGCGCGCACACCCTCTTCGATCTCCCCGGTCAGCGGGAAGCGCGGCGGGCGTGTGGGGCCGCCCCGGCGCCCGACGATGTCCATGGACAGCTTGATGGACTGAACGAACTCCGTTTTGGAGTCCCAACGCAGCAACGAGTGCAGAGACTTGTAGAGCGGCAGAGCCGTGTCCAGGTCTCCGGAGAGGGCGGAGTGGTACAGCTCCGCGCAGCTGGCGGGGAACGCGTTGGGGTAGCCGGCGATCCAGCCGACGGCACCGGCGACGGCGAGTTCGAGCAGGACGTCGTCGGCGCCGATCAACAGGTCAAGATCCGGGGCGAGTTCGGCGAGCTCGTACGCCCTGCGGACATCACCGGTGAACTCCTTCACGGCGACGACGCTGCCGTCCTGGTACAGCCGGGCGAGGAGATCCGGCGTGAGGTCGACCTTGGTGTCGATGGGGTTGTTGTACGCGACGACCGGCACCCCGGCGCGGGCGACCTCGGCGTAGTGGGCGCGTACGGCGGGCTCGTCGGCGCGGTAGGCGTTCGGGGGCAGCAGGAGCACGGAGCCGCAGCCCTCCTCGGCCGCGTGTTCCGCCCAGCGCCGGGCCTCGCCGCTGCCGTAGGCGGCGACGCCGGGCATGACCCGCGCCCCATCGCCCGCGGCCTCGACGGCGGTTCGCACCACGCGGGCCCGTTCCTCGTCGGTGAGGGTCTGGTACTCACCGAGCGAGCCGTTCGGCACGACACCGTCGCAGCCGTTGTCTAGCAGCCAGCGGACATGCTCGGCATAGGCGTTGTGGTCGACGGACAGATCGTCGCGCAGGGGCAAGGTGGTGGCGACCATGATGCCGCGCCATGGGCGGGTGCTGTTCCAGGTGTTGGCGGTCATGTCAGAGAGACCTCTCTTGAGAATGTGACACTCCTTGTCGTCAGTAATATTTCACATTGCACTGACCCCTGCCAAGGGGCTGCCGTGCTCAACGAGCCCTACCGGTCCCGCAGTTGAAGGGCCAACCGCTATGGACCTCTTGGGAACGGGTGGATAACGAAGCTCCTCACACCTTGTCAGTGCAATTTCACATTACTATGTTACGGGTCACATTCCAGCCAGCTCCAGCTCTGGCTGCTCTACCGCTCCGGAGTGACCACTCATGGACAAGCGCACCTGTACCGCCCTCGCCGCCACACTCGTGGCGGCCCTCACCCTCGGCACGGCCGGCTGCTCCGGCGGACAGAAGACGGGCGGCCCCCGCGGCAAGAACCTCGCAACGGCCAACATCGGCAAGGTGATCGGAGGGACGCCGCAGAAGGGCGGCACCCTCACCGTTCTGTCGAACACGGACTTCACGCACCTCGACCCGGCCCGCAACTGGGTCATGAGCGACATGAACTTCGGAACCCGTCTGCTCTACCGCACCCTGGTGTCGTACAAGGCAGCACCCGGAACCGCCGGCGGCGAGCTCACCCCCGACCTCGCGACCGACCTCGGCACCTCTTCCAACGGCGCCAAGACCTGGACGTTCCGCCTCAAGGCAGGGGTCAAGTACGAGGACGGAACACCGATCACCGCTCAGGACGTCAAGTACAACGTCGAGCGGTCCTTCTCCCCGGACCTGCCCGGCGGCGCCGACTACGCGGCCCGCTACCTCAAGGGCGCCAAGGGCTACCAGGGCCCCGCGGGCGGCAAGCACCTGGACTCCATCAGGACCCCGGACGACAGGACGATCGTCTTCGAACTGCGCAAGGCCTTCGCCGAGTTCCCCAACGTGACGGTGATGCCCACCTTCGCCCCGGTGCCGAAGGCGAAGGACAACGGGCCCAGGTACGACAACCGCCCCTTCTCCTCGGGCCCGTACAAGATCCAGACGTATCAGCGCAACAAGAAGATCGTCCTGGTCCGCAACCCCCACTGGGACCCGAAGACGGACGCGATACGCAAGGCGTACCCGGACAAGCTGGTCATGGTGATGGGGCTGCGGCCCAATCAGATCGACGACCGGATGATCGCCAGCCAGGGCGCGGACGCCTCCACCGTCCCGTGGTACGCGCTGCGGCCGGAGAGCGGGGTGAAGGCGCTGCCCAAGGCCGATGTCCGCAAGCGGCTGCTCGCCGAGTCGACCAACTGCACCGACATGCTGCAGATGCACACCGGACGGGCCCCGTTCGCCGACGTGAAGGTCCGTCAGGCCGTGCAGTACGCGCTCGACAGGGAAGCCGTGACCACCTCATCCGGCGGCCCCGCCTTCAATGACCCCTCCACCGCCTACATGCCCGCCGCCCTCTTCGGCGGCAAGCAGCCCGACACCCTGAAGATCCCCGTCAGCGGCGATGTGGACAAGGCGAAGGAGCTGCTCAAGGAGGCCGGAAAACCTGATGGCTTCAGCACCAAGATGACGGTCTCCAACGGCGACAAGGGGCGGGCGGAGGCGATCCAGCAGTCGCTCGCGAAGGCCGGCATCAAGGTCACCATCGAGACGGTCGACCCGTCCGCGTTCTACGCCACCATCGGCGACACCGAGAACCGCACCGACCTCGTCTACACCGGCTGGTGCCCGGACTACCCGTCCGGCTCCACCTTCCTGCCCTTCGTCTTCGACGGCCGCTTCATCAAGGAGAAGGGGAACACCGGCAACCACTCCCTCTTCCGCGACAAGGCGACCATGAAGCGGATCGACGAGATCGCCGCGATGACCGATGCCAAGAAGGCCGTCAAGGCCTGGCAGGAGCTGGACGGCGAGATCCTCGCCAAGTCGCCGACCGTGCCCGTGCTCGTCCGGCGCTGGCCGCTGGTGGTGGGGACCAACATCGCGGGTGCGTACGGGCAGACCTCCTTCGGCGGTCAGCTCGACTACGCATCGGTCGGTCTCAAGAACCCCGCCAAGAGCGAGGGTTGAGGAGCTCCGCCACCATGGCCACCACTGCCACCCCCTCCGTCTCCACGCCCGCACCGGCCGCCGAGACCGCTCCGGCGGGCAGCGGCCCCTGGCGGCTCGCCCGCCGGGAGCTCGGCCGCCGCACCTCCGTGCGGATCTCCCTCGTCGTGATCGCGCTCTTCGCGATCATGGCGGTGGCCGCACCACTGCTCAGCACGCTGGGCGGCTGGTCCCCCGAGGAGTTCGACAAGAACGCCGTCGACCCCTACCTCGGCGGACAGCCGATCGGCCCGCTCGGCGGCATCTCCGCCGAGCACTGGCTCGGCGTCGAACCCGTCACCGGGCGCGACCTGTTCGCCCGGGTCGTACACGGCGGCCAGGTCTCCCTGCTCATCGCCGTCTCCGCCACCGCCATCGTCGTGATCGCCGGCACGGCGGCCGGGATCGCGGCCGGCTACTTCGGTGGGCGCACCGACACGGTGCTCTCGCGCCTGATGGACCTGACGATGTCCTTCCCCTCCCTCATCTTCATGATCGCGATGATGTCCGTGGCACGGGACGTGAACCGGATCGCGCTGATGATCACCGTCATCGGGGTCTTCGGCTGGCCCGGCATCGCCCGGGTGGTGCGCGGTCAGACACTCTCGCTCAAGCACCGCGAGTACGTCGACGCCGCCCGCGTCGGCGGCTCCGGCCCCTGGCGCATCCTCACCCGCGACATCCTCCCGGGCGTCGCGGGGCCCGTCATCGCGTACACCACCCTGATCATCCCCGGGATGATCGCCACCGAGGCGGCCCTGAGCTACCTGGGCGTCGGCGTGCGCCCGCCCACCCCCTCCTGGGGCCAGATGATCGCCGAGAGCGTCGCCTTCTACGACACCGACCCCATGTACTTCGTCGTCCCCAGCATCTGCCTCTTCCTCACCGTGCTCGCCTTCACGCTGCTCGGCGACGCGCTGCGGGACGTGCTCGACCCGAGGGGGAGCCGCACATGACCGTCTACATCGGGCGACGGCTGCTCGCGATGATCGGTGTCCTGATCGCCGTCGCCGCCGTCACCTTCACCATCTTCTACGTTCTGCCGTCCGACCCGGCGGCCGCCGCCTGCGGCAAGTCGTGCAGCACCGAACGCCTGGCGGCGATCCGCGAGCACATGGGCCTGGACCAGCCGCTGTGGCGGCAGTTCGCGGACTTCGTCACTGGCATCTTCACCGGCCGCACCATGGGCACGGGACAGTACGCACTGCACTGCGACTTCCCGTGCCTGGGCTACTCGTACGAGAACAGCCAGGACGTGTGGGACCTGCTGATGGACCGCCTTCCGGTCTCCGCGTCGCTCGCGCTCGGCGCCGCGGCGCTCTGGCTGCTCCTCGGTCTGACCGCGGGCGTCACCGCCGCCCTGCACAAGGACACCCTCACCGACCGCGCCCTGATGGTCGGCGCGGTCGCCGCCGCGTCCCTACCCGTCTACTTCACCTCGATGATGCTCATCTACGGGCTGATCCGCACGGCCGGGCTCCTGCCCTACCCGAAGTACGTGGAGCTGACCTCGGACCCACTCAACTGGGCCTCGAACCTGCTCCTTCCCTGGCTGGCCCTGGCCATCCTGTACGCGGCCATGTACGCGCGCCAGAGCCGCAGTTCAATGATCGAGACGATGGCGGAGCCGTACATCCGCACCGCCCGCGCCAAGGGGTTGCCGCGCCGCAAGGTCGTGGTCAAACACGGTCTGAGGGCCGGGATGACGCCCATCCTCACCCTCTTCGGGATGGACCTGGGCGGGCTCCTCGCGGGCGCGGTGATCACCGAGTCCATCTTCGGACTTCCCGGCATCGGGCGGCTCTTCTACGGTGCGCTGTCCAGCGGCGACCAGCCGGTCATCCTCGGCGTCACGCTGCTCGCCGCCACCTTCATCGTCGTCGCCAACCTGGCGGTCGACCTGCTGTACGCCGTCGTCGATCCACGAGTGAGGTACTGATGAGCGCTTCCCACCCCGTGCTCTCCGTACGGGACTTGACGGTCACTTTCCGCACCTCGCGTGGTCCGGTGCGGGCCGTGGACCGCCTCGGCTTCGAGGTGCGGCAGGGCGAGACCCTCGGCATCGTAGGCGAGTCAGGATCCGGCAAGTCCGTCACGTCCATGGCGGTGATGGGCCTGCACACCGGCGCCGAGGTCACCGGCTCGGTCGCCCTCGACGGCCAGGAGCTGGTCGGCCGGTCCGAGCGTGAACTGAACCGGCTGCGCGGCCGGCGGATGGCCATGGTCTTCCAGGACCCGCTCTCCAGCCTGCACCCCTTCTACACGGTGGGCGAGCAGGTCGCCGAACACCACCGGGTGCACTTCGGGAGTCGGCGAAAGACCGCACGGGAGAGGGCCGTTGACGCCCTGGCCGAGGTCGGCATCCCCGAACCGCGCCGCCGCGCGGGCGAGTACCCGCATCAGTTCTCCGGCGGCATGCGGCAACGCGTGATGATCGCCATGGCGCTCGTCTGCGAGCCGGACCTGCTCATCGCCGACGAGCCGACCACCGCCCTCGACGTCACGGTCCAGGCCCAGATCCTGGAGCTGATCGCCCGGCTGCAGCAGGACCGGGGGCTCGCGGTCGTCCTGATCACCCACGACCTCGGGGTGGTGGCCCGGGTCGCCCACGACGTACTGGTGATGTACGGCGGCCGGGCCGTCGAACAGGCCGACGCGGACGCCCTGTTCGCGACACCGGCCCACCCCTACACGCGCGGCCTTCTCGACTCCCTGCCCCGTCTCGACGACAGCGACGACGCGCCGCTTCGGGTGATCCCCGGCAGCCCGCCGTCCCTGCTGACTCCGGCCATCGGCTGCGCGTTCGCGCCCCGCTGCCCCCAACTCGTCGGCGTCCTCGCCGGGGCGCGCTCCCGCTGCGAGACGGAACTCCCGCTCCTCGACGGACCGGCCCGGCATCCGGCCGCCTGTCACTTCCCCGCGTACGAAGGCATGGCCTCATGACATCTACTGAACCCCTGTTGTCCGTACAGGACTTGACGATGACGTTCCCAGGGAGGCGGCGCTCCGCCCCGGTCCGAGCCGTCGACGGCATCTCCTTCGATGTGGCGGCGGGCGAAACACTAGGCCTGGTCGGAGAGTCCGGCTGCGGCAAGTCCACCACCGGCCGCATGATCGTCCGACTCCTGGAACCCACCGCGGGAACCCTCACATACGACGGGCGCGACATCAGCCACCTGTCGCAGCGCGAACTGAAGCCGTTGCGCAAGGACCTCCAGATGGTCTTCCAGGACCCGCATTCCTCCCTCAACCCCCGCCAGACGGTGGCCCGGATCATCTCCGATCCGCTGCTCGTACAGGGGAGTTCGGCGGATGGTGCCCGCAGGCGCGCGGCCGAGCTGATGGAACTGGTGGGGCTCATCCCCGAGCACATCGACCGCTATCCGCACGAGTTCTCCGGCGGACAGGCCCAGCGCATCGGCATCGCCCGCTCACTCGCCACGAGCCCGCGCCTCGTCGTCGCCGACGAGCCGGTCTCCGCCCTCGACGTCTCCGTCCAGGCCCAGATCGTCAACCTGATGGAACGGCTCCAGGACGAACTCGGCCTCGCCTACCTCTTCATCGCCCACGACCTGTCCGTGGTCAAGCGGGTCTGCGACCGGGTCGCCGTGATGTACCTGGGCCGCATCGTCGAGATCGGCGAGAAGGAGCGGGTGTACGCGGCCCCCGCCCACCCGTACACCCGGGCGCTGCTGTCCGCCGTCCCGCTGCCGGACCCGGCGGCCGAGCGGGCCCGCGAGCGGATCACCCTGCTCGGTGATCCGCCGAGCCCGGCCGCTCCGCCTCCCGGCTGCACCTTCCACCCACGGTGCGCCAAGGCCCAGGAGATCTGCCGCACCGAGGCACCGTCACTGCGGACCACGGCGCCGGACACGGCGCGGCAGGTGTCGTGCCACTTCCCCGAAGCGGCCTGAACACGGCAGCGGCCTGAACACGGCTGTGCCCCGGCTCCTCGGCGGCAGATGCCAGGAACCGGGGCCCAACTGTGCGCGGGACGACCAGTCGCGGACCGACTCGGCGTCAGCTCGTCCTTACAGGCCGGTCAGCAGGCGCCCGGTGTAGCCCGCCATCACGGTCCAGAACAGGCCTGTATAGCCACGCTCGCCGATTCTGGTGTTGAAGCGCCTGCCGAAAAACGTCGCGACGAACATCAGTGGCAGACACGCCAAGGCGACGAGATAGTCCCCGCCCGTGAGGAGCGCGGAGTCCGTCCAGACGGCGGTCTTCGTGGCATCCCCGACGAGTGAGGCCATGGAAAGCGCGCCGACGAGGTGGAGGCGATCCAGGGCAAGGCCGCGGACCGCGAGCCCCTTGAGGGGTCCGGATGTGCCGCTGAATCCCGACGTCGCACCCGCGGCGAACGCCATCACCGGGGAACCGAACCGCCGCCAGCGGGTGAGGTCGAGCGTTTCGATCAGAAACGCGGCAGCGAAGCTGACGATGACCGCGAGGGTCACAGCCCGTTCGGGCGCGGACTCCAGCAACTTGGCTCCCAGGAATGACCCTGCGGCTACCAAGGCGATGACGACGGCGGCCTTGCGGAATGGGAGCGTCGTTCGGTAGGCGAATACCTTGACCAGGTTGTTGGCACCAAGAAGTAGCGCCGCCAACGCCACCCCGGACTTGGTACCAAGTACGAGCGCCAGCGTGGGTACAAGAATCAGGCTGCCACCGAACCCGGCCGAAGCGGACAAGGTGAATGCGGCAGCCACAGCCAAGAACACAACTGGAAGCAGAAATGGCTCCATCAGTGCTCCTCAGTCCGTCAGACCGCGAAGTGGCTCCAACACGACGACCGGGGCGCTCTATGGGACCGCCGACAGGTCGATCCGGAACATCCCGCGGCCGTGCGTCACACAGACCAGCGTCTCGTCCATCCAGAACAGGTCGTCGACCGAGCAGTTGGTCGGGCCTTCGTTCGTGGGCGACCAGCTCGCGCCGGCGTTCTCGCTGGCGAAAAGACCGACCTCGGTGCCGCAGTAGAGCAGCTTCGTCCGCCGCGGATGCACCGCCAGGGCCCGTATCGGGGCGGAGGGCAGCGCGGTGGCGAGGTTGGTCCACTGCGCGCCGCCGTCCGTGGTCACCCACAGGTTGCCGCTCTCGTATCCGCCGAACGCGACGTAGACGGTGTCGGGGTCCGTCGGGTGGACGGTGACGCAGGTACAGAAGCGCCGTGGCGTCAGCGGCTTCGGGCCCGTCACTCCGACCCGTGCCCAAGTGGGCGTCGTCGCGGTGCCGTTGATCGTGCGGAAGACCATGCCGTCCTCGTGGCCCACCCACACCACACCCGAGTCACCGCGCGCCACCGCGATCGCGCTGATCTTCGAGCCGGCATTGGGCTTGATCGCCTTCCAGGTCGGGCCGGTGGTGAAGGTGTTGGGCTGCTTGGCGTTGTTCGTCTGCCACAGTGAAAGACCGCCCGCGAGGATTCGGTTCTCGTTGTTCGGATCGAGCACGAACGGTGCGATGAAGAGCGCCTTCTCGTTCTTCGCGTCCGTGATGCGGAACGGCACCTGCTTCCAGTCCCAATCGCCTGTGGCGAAGTTGAAGAACTGGCCGCTGATGTAGCGATCACCCTGTGTGTCGTCGGTGGTGGCGCCATCGGTGTTGCGGTGAATGTTCAGGAAGACGTATTCGCCGTAGAAGACGTCGGGGTCGGTGGGGTCGGAGGCGCACCAGCCGCCGTCACCGCCGAAGAACGTCCGCCAGTCCTCGGTGCCGAGCGCCGGGTCGAAGATGAGCGAGCCGTTGTCCTGCGCTCCGCCGATGATCCTTCCGCTGCCGACGTGGCCCGCGCCGCTGTAGAACTGGGTGACACCGTAGTTGTTCACCAGCTCGGTCCAGCCGTTCACGAACGGAGGCTGCGGCTCGCTTCCGACATCCGCCAGATCCTCCGCCTTGAACACCCCACCATCGTTGCCGAAGAACACCGTTCGGTTGGTGACCCCGTCGTAGGAGGGGTGCGAGACGATGGCGTGCTGGTCGGCGTGGGCCGAGCCGGGATCCGACCAGGTGCTGATCTCGGAGAGGTGGTCGCCGCCGTCCGTGCTGCGCCACAGATTGATGCCGCCGACCAGTACCAGGTCCGCGTCGGTCGGGTCCCCGGCCCAGATCGTGTTGTCGTACCAGCCCTGCTCGCCCAGGTAGTCCGCCGGGAGTCCGCCCGGGGTCAGTATCGTCCTGCTCTGGTAGGTCGCGCCGCCGTCCTGCGACCTCCAGATCTGGCCGGTGGTCATCTGAACCGACGCGTAGACGATGTCCGGGTCCATCTCGGCGTAGGCGAGCTCGACCCGCCCGCTCCACTGGCCGTCGGCCGCGAGGTCCCAGGTGAGACCGCCGTCCCGGCTGAACCAGGCCGCACCGTCCCGCAGCGCCCCGGCGACCGCCTTGCTGCTGTCCTGCGGATCGAATCTGACGTCGCCGAGCGGGTTGTCCAGGACCCTGGTCCAGGTCGCCCGCGCGGGATCGGCACTGCGGAAGAGGCCGGTGGAGGTGGCCGCAAGGACGACCTTCCCGGACTGCGACACCGCGATCCGGCTCACGAACTGGAAGTCCGGGGTCTGGGTGGCCGCGATCGGATTCCAGCTGACCGCGTCGGTCGTGCTGAAGATGCCGTTGCCCCGGATGGCGTCGAGATTGTGGAACGCCTCACCGGTCCCCACGTACATCGTGGACATGTCGGAGGGGTCCATCGTGATGCAGGCGCAAGCGAGATTCTCCAGGAAGTCGTCGACGGGATCCCATTGGGCACCGCCGTCCTCGGTGTGCCACACGCCGCCCCCGGCGCTCACGGCCCACATCTTGTCCGGCTGCACCGGGTGGATCACGATGCCGCGTGTACGCCCGCCGATGTTTCCGGGGCCGAGCCACACCCAGTGGGCCGCCTGGACCCCGGCCGTCGGGGCCGGCCCTCCCCCGGGCCTTTGACCGTTCGATCCGGTCGGTATGCCCGCGGTCAACGGTGGGGCCTCGCCGGTCAGCAGCGCCTGCCCCTGCTCGTAGGCCGTGCCCAGGGCGTTCGGTCGGACACTTCCGTCGTCGCTCTGCTCCTGCTTGAGGCGGAAGAGTCCACGGGCCGTGGGCAGGTCGGGATAGTCGAGACGGAGAAGTGCCCGCCGAACTGCGGCTTCGGGCAGGGCCTCGAGGGTCTCGTTCGTCGTACCGCGGGCCGCACACAGCAACTGCACCTGCTCGACGCTGATGTGCTTCGACTGGGCCAGCTGTTCGTCCGAGATGGACATGATGCGCCCCTGTCTGAGATGAGGACGTGTAGGGGGTGGCTAGGGCGGAAGCCTGGGCGCCCGCCTCGTGGTCGCGTGGTCCAGTTCCACCTCCCACTTGACCGCGGCGGTGGGGGGATTCACTGCCCTCAGGACGATGGCGCCGGAGTCGGGGTGAAGGGCGAGTTCCACGCGTATGTCGCCGACTTGACTCTGGTCCAGCACATCGGCGGCCGGCTGTGGTGGGCGAGCCGCCTGCGCTACGGGGGGCACATCGGCGTCGGCGGACTCCGGCGGTTCCGCCGTCGGCAGCACCTCCACCGAAGGGCCCGCCGGATCGACCCGCAGGGCGCCGTGTGCCTCGCGCGTCGATTCCTTCAGGACCCGTTCGCTCGGTGCGGCACCACCGCCGTACCAGGTCCGGGCGACCCAGTGGATCATCACGGCGTCTTCGTCCGTCTGGGTGCGCAGGGTGAAACCACGGGTGTCGTCGAGGGTGCAACGAGCCCATGGCGGCAGGTCGACCGGCTCGGACGTCCAGCGGTCCGCACCGGTCGCAGCATCGAGCACCACGACCACCAGTGTCGGCGACGGACTGATCCGCAGGGCCACGACCGACCCGGCGAGCAGTGCACACGGCCGCAGACTTGGCCCGTGGCGCCATAGCGGCGCTCCGCTTTCCAGGTCCAATGCCATCAGAGCGCCTTGGTGATCGTGTACGACGGCTTGTCGACCACGCGCATCGACCACGCCGCGCGGGACTCTCGCCATCCGGCCCCCAGGTGGGACATCGCAGGAGTGCGAAACACGGATCACGGGTTCGGAGCCCTGCCGCGTGCGGGCCGCCCTACGGAACCCCTACCGAACCGAGCAGGACCGGGGCGCGGCCGTGGGCCGCAACTCCCTTCCATCGTCCCTCCGCACGGGGACGGCGGCAACTCGAACTGCCTTGCCCTCTACGTGGTTTGATTCCGTCGGCGCGTGGCCATCACGGCCTCCGAGGGACAGTTGCCCCCATTCCTCTCTATAATAGGAGCAATACCTCCCACCGGCCTGCCGGTGCGTCACAGGAGGTCCCATGGCCGCTTTCACGGTGCACCTGGACGAGAACGCGGGGCCCGCGTCCACTCACGCCCTCGTCATCGGGGTCGGGGCGTACACGCATCTGGACGGCGGCCCGTCGCCCACGGACCACCCGGGTGCTGTGGGGATGCGGCAGCTGTCCTCGCCACCCCTCTCGGCGCGCAAGTTCGCCACTTGGATGATCGACGAGTACCACGACACGGGGAGGCCGCTGGGGAGTCTGGCGCTCCTGCTGAGCGAGGCGGATCCCAGCCCATTCCTCGACTCGCGGGCTGGGGAGCCACGCGTTGTGGAAACGGCAACCATCGACAACATCGTGGCCGCCGTCAAGGAGTGGAAGATCCGGGGCGATCACGACCAGGCCCGGCTTGTCTTCTACTTCTGTGGCCACGGTGTCTCGCTGGGGGTCGACACGTCTCTTCTGGCGGCGGACATATTCGCAGACCTCAACAGCCCGCTGAACGGCGCATTGCACTTCGAGGCGCTGCGCCGGGGACTCGAAAGCTGTAAGGCCGCCCAGCAGGTCTTCTTCGTCGACGCCTGCCGTGCCGGCTCCGACAGACTCGTCAGGGAGGCAGGCACGGACAACCTCGGACAGGTCCCGATCTCCGGGAACGAACGGCCCGACGGGTTCCTGCCACGAGCGCACGCCGCCATCTACGCGACCCTGCACGGGGAGGAGTCCTTCGCACGCGCCGACGACGTCAGTCTGTTCACCAGCGCGCTGCTGCGGAGCTTCGACGGCGCCGGGAGCGAGAACACCGAAGACCGCGTGTGGCGGGTGACCATCGACACGCTGAAGCACGCGATCACCCGCTTCATGAAAGAGCCTTCCTTCGCGGGCACCCTCACGAGCGCCGCGACACCGGTCAGCTCCGAGTCGTTCGACTTCGACTTCCACGAGCTGAGGCGCGACCCGGTCGTCCCCGTGTACATCGGGTGCCGGCCCAAGGAGGACAACGCGCTCGCCGAATTCATCTGCCGACGTGATGGGCAAGAGGAGCTGCGACGCCCGCCGCCAGGACCCGGCGAAGAGCCCGACGTCCGCGAGTGGGCCCTGTTCCTGCCGTTCGGCCGATACGAGGTCGAGGCCGTCCTCGGAATCGGAGACGTACGCGAGGACCAACTCGACGCCCGCCCACCGTTGTTCCGCATCGGACTGGCCAAGCCATGAGCGCCACACTCGCGGTCAGGCTCTACCTCTCCTCCGCGGGAGAGTCCAACGACGCGATGATCGTCGGTGACATTTACTCGGCCGACCTCGAAGCCAAGGACCGGCGCAACATCCTGATCCCCTGCGGGAGTCCGCCTCAGCCCACGCTGTACTCGGTGGCACCTGGCCGCTATGTCGTGTCGGCGACCCTGCCGTCCGGCCTTGTGCTGACGGAGCACGCCGTGGCGGTGGAGGGCGAGGAGACTTCGGTGGAGTTCCACATGACGGACTCGCCGTACGAGACGCACTCCTGGCAGTACCTCATGGGCAACATCGAGCCGGGCCGGGTCTACCACAGTTCCTCCGAGGCCCCGCTCACCGAGTCGGTCGCCTCACGGTCCATGGTCGCCCCCTCCCCCTCGCCCTCCCTCTCCCCCACGGCCGCGGCCGTAGCCCTGAGCGGGCTCGCCACCTGGGTCGGTGACGCCGACCCCACGAGTTGTACCTTCGCGTCGATGCTTGCGCAGGCGGAGAACCCGACGGATCGCCCGGTTGCCCGGCTGATCGCCCGAGGCAAGCCCCGCGTCCTGAAGGCGCCCGACGTGCGCGGGGAGGCGGTCACACCGCTCTACCGCTTCGGTCCGGACGGGCCTGTCGGAGCCCACGGCGAGCCCCCTGGCGCGCGGCAGTTCCTGGTCGTCGAGGCCGCCGGATCCGTACGTCTTGTCACCCTCCCTCTGCCCTGGGGCACGAGCGAGGTCGAGGTCCTGGTCAATCTGCGGCAGAGCCCGACCGGAAGCGCGGCCTCCGTGGCCGTCCGCGACCCGGCGGTCGGCGCGGGGCTCGCGTACATGGCGCAAGGAGCCCTGGACATGGCGGCCCAGCTCTTCACCGATGTCGAGGCGCTCTACTCCAAGTTCCAGAACCCGCTCGCGGCGGCGGCCGGCGCCTACGTCCTCATCGGTACCGACCACTCGACGGGCGAGGCGTACTGGGACCCGTGGCTGGAGCGGCTCGCCGACTCCTTCCCCTGGCTCAGCGACGGGGCGATCCTGCGGGCGGTGCGGCTGCTGCGTCGTGCCTCACCGGACAGGGAGGGGGCCCGGAAGGGGCTGATCGAGGCCTTCGACCGCGGCATCCCGTTCTATACGCTCGGCCTGGTCTGGCTCGTCGAAGGGCTCTCCGCTTTCCCCGACGACCCCGAGTGCGTGGAACGCCTCGGCCAGGCGCGCCGGCTGTCCTGGCTGGCCGACATGCGCGAGCCGTTCCTGATTCTCGACCTGCGGCAAGGGAGTGCGTGATGATACGGCTCAGGATGCTGCCCGCGGAGGACGGCGACTGCCTGCTCCTCGAATACGGTGACGACGACTTCGTCCGGAGGATCCTCTTCGACGGCGGACGGCGCGGCACCTACGAGCGGATCAAGCCGCTGCTCGCCGAACTGGACGGCCGGATCGACGTGCTCGTGGTGACCCATGTCGACCAGGACCACGTCCTCGGCGTACTGGCGCTGCTCGAAGACCTCGACCGACCGGTCGAGTTCGGGGACGTGTGGTTCAACGGCTTCGACCATCTTCACGACCGCGAGATTTTCGGCGCGGTGGAAGGGGAGGAGCTCACCACCGCGCTCATCACCCAACAACTCCCCTGGAACGAGGCCTTCGAGGGCCGCAGCATCGAAGTGGGCCATCCGCTGACCTGGTTCGACGACGGATCCTCGATGGAGGTGCTCGCGCCGGACCGCCGTCTGCTGGAGTCGCTGATTCCCACGTGGAAGACGAAGTGCAAGGAGGCCGGGCTGATCCCGGGCGTGGACCCCATGGAGAGGGAGGAGGTGCCCGGCATCGAACGTTTCGGCGTGATCGACGTCGACGAGCTGGCCGCCGCGCCGTTCAAGCGGGACTCCTCACCGACGAATCCGACCAGCATCGGCCTGCTTTTCGAGTTCGAGGGCACCCGGATCGTCTTCACCGGCGACGCCGACGACCCGCGTCTGGTGGCCTCGATCCGGCCGCGCGCCGAGGACGAGGGCGGGCGCCTGCGGATCGACGCCATGAAGGTCGCCCACCACGGCAGCGCCAAGAACCTCTCGAACGAGCTCCTCGGCCTCCTCGACTGCGGGCGCTACCTGATCTCCACCAACGGAAAGGTCCACGGCCATCCGGACGACATCGCCATCGCCCGGATCCTGAAGAACGGCGGGGCGACCAAGGACCTCGTCTTCAACTACCGGGGGCGGGCGGCGAACTGGAATCTCGGCAGCCTGAAGCAGGAGTTCGGCTACCGCGTGCTGGCACCCGCACCGGCCGACGAGGACGGCTTTGTCACCGTGGAGTTCTGACCGCAGGCCCGGTCGCAGGATTCCCGTGGCCTACGTCGCCACGGGGGGGCGCAGGCTGGTCTAGCGACTGACCGCGGGCAGCGGCGGGGTGTGGTGACGCGGGAGGCTTGGGCTGATCTGGCAGATGAGCTCGTAGGGGGTGGTGCCGGCGGCCTGTGCCCACTCGCCGAGGGTGGGCTCACCCTGGGTGCCGGGCCCGAAGACGATGACGTCGCTCCCGGACGGCGGATGGTCGCCATGCAGGTCGATGACCAGTTGATCCATGGAGATCGCACCAACGACGGGCCGCCGGCGCCCCGCGGCCCAGACTTCCGCGCCATTTGACGCTCGCCAGGGCAGTCCGTCGGCGTAGCCCACCGGCACCAGTCCGAGCGTCGTCCTGGTCCCGGAGCGATAGGTGAGGCCGTACCCCACAGCACCGCCCGCGGGAAGCTGCTTGACCCCACACAGACGTGAGCGGAACGTCAGCGCGCCGCGTGTGGCGCAGTGCGGCGGGGCGAACCGCAGATGCGAAGAAGACAGACCGTAAAGGGCCGAGCCCGTCCGGACGGCGTCGAGCCGGGTATCGGGCAAGGCGGCGTTCGCCGCCGAGGCCGCCAGATGGCGAACCGCTCCCTGGATACCCACGCCGGCCGTGAGCGCCAGAGCCCGCGAGAACTGCGCGCACTGCTCCGCGACCGAGGGATGATCCGGTGCGTGAGCCATGGCCAGGTGCGACCACAACCCGGCCACCACCACCGATCCCGCGGCCCGGGCACGGACCATGGCATCGGCCAACGCCCCCCACTGGCCGCGCGCACTACCGCCCCGGGCCATCCCGGTGTCGAACTCCAAGTGCACCCGCGCCGGGCGCCCGACGCGCCGCGCAGCGCCTACCACCTCCGACAACTGATGGAGATCACTCACCGAGATGTCGACATCGGCTGCCACGGCTTCCTCGAACGGATCACCAGGCGCCCACAGCCAAGCCAGCAACCGACCGGTATCACCTGCCTGACGCAGGGACAGGGCGTCCGAGGGATGGGCGGTGGCCAGCCACGGCACGCCCGCGCGTCGGAACGTCTTGGCACACGGCAGCAGCCCATGACCGTAGGCGTTGCCTCGCCGCACGCCTTCATCTGCCGCCTCGCTTTCGGAGTGTCTTTGCAGACGGGGCCGGAATACGGCTCCTTCACCGGTCACTCAGAGGGGGCTCGTCGCACGGCATGCGCTGGGCGCCGGGTGGCCGGTGAGCGCGGTGCTGGGGTTGGTGACAAGGAGTGTGTGGAGTTCTTCCTCGGTGACGCCTGCGGCTTTGAGTTGGGCGGCGAATTCGGTGGGGATGTAGGCGTAGCCGACGCCGCCGTAGGCTTTGAGGTGGGCCCGCTTGCATACGTCGTGTGAGAGCAGGAGCCGATTGAGATGGCCGCGGGCGAGGAACTCGCACACATTGCGTACGGCCTTCTCGCTCTCCCAGGCGTTCTTGTGGTGGATCAGGTCGAACTGCACCCACGCCCCGCGCCGGGCGAGGAGGTCGTGGTACTCGGCGTCGGGGTACTGGTCGCAGTGGCCGATGATGATCCGTGAAGGGTCGGCGCCTTCCTCGGTGAGGAGGTCGAGCTGGGCCAGGCCCACGCGGCCCTGAGAGGCGTGAGTGGTGATCGTCAGGCCGGTCTGCAGGTGCGCGCGGGCGGCCGCACGGAAGGATTTCTCCTCCACTGGGGAGATGTAGTCGCGGTGGGAGCCGATCTCTCCGATGATGCCGGGCCTGGTCCGGCCGGCGCCGATCCCCTCGGTGATCTCGGCGACGATGTCCTCGGCCAAGCGGCTGGTGGGATGTGTCCACACCTCGTCGTCGAAGTACGGCTCCCGGTACCAGCCGCAGCCCATGACGATGTTCAACCCGGTCGCTTGAGCCACCTCCACCAAGCGGTCCGGCTGGCGGCCGAGGTTGCGGTTGGTGACATCTACGACCGTGGCGCCACCGGCGGCGGTGAAGTCGGCGAGTTCCTTCACCGCGAGGGGAAGTTCGAACAACTTCTGCGTCTTGTCGCCGGTGACGCGGGCGAGGTCGATGAAGACGTGCTCGTGCATCAGCGTCATGCCCAGCGTGGCCGCCGGAACCGGTCCGAGCACCGTCATCACCGGGGGTGTCTGTGCTGTCCGCAGTGCCATCGACCGCCTCCTTGGATCTCCCAAAGATGATCTTGACATCCATCCGGTGACCACTTGCCCAGACACGCCGCCCTCAGCCTCTCCAAGGCCAGGGGGGGCGGGTCTGTGAGTTACGGCGGCCAGTTGGCCACTCGGACGGGGGTGTGGCGTGTCCTCCTCGGCAGGCCGGGCGTGCCTACGCTGCCGGTCACGTCCATGAACCCCCACCCGAAAGGGGCCGTTCGGTATGAATGAGTCCGGTCTTCGCGCCAAGTATGTCCGTCGATTCCACATCCTTGACTCCGGAGGCGACGGCTACGTCGACCGAGGGGATGTCGAGGTGCGGGCCCAGCGACTGCTCGAGGGGCTGGCTGAACCGGCAGCGACGCCCCGGGCCGCAGCGGTACGGGAGGGGGCGGCGGCGTTCTGGCTGGGGTTGGCCAAGCACGCAGGAGTCCAGGACGGCGACCGGCTGGACCAGGAGGCATTCGTGGGCGCCCTGCTGCGCGCGCGTGAGCTCGGCACCATCGGTGATCTCGTGGGGCCGTCAGTCGAGGCGCACGTCGCCCTGGTCGACAGTGACGGGGACGGCAGCGTCAGCCTGGAGGAGTTCCTGCGCTCGCAGAGCGTGTCCGGGATGCCCGAGGCGGACTCCCGGCAGGCATTTGAGCGACTCGACCGGAACGGCGATGGCCGTCTGGACGTCGAGGAGTGGCAGCGTGCCGTGGTCGACTTCTACATCAGCGACGAGGAGGACATGCCGGGCGCGCTCATCATGGGTGCGCGGGCCTGAAGACTCCGAGCGGCGCACGCGGCCTCCGCCATGTCTCCGCTGCGTTTCCTGGGGGCGGACTGTCGGACTGTCCTGCGGCCTTCACGAGCACAGCGAGCCTTCGTCCGGGACCCGGCGCACGCCCACTGGCTCCGTGCCTCCAGGCGCCCCCCGCCTCTGTCTGGACCGCCCTCGCCGCGTCCACGAGCGTAGAAACACACCCCGTCTCAACGGTTCAGCTGTGAGGGAGCACCATGATTCACATCAGTGAAACTCTGGCATTACACACCGCCGAAGGCTTTCTGACGGACAGTGAGCTTGGCCAGCTCCGCAAGATCATGCGCGTCGCCCTCGACGAGAGCGGTTGGCAGCCTCGTCACCAGGCCGAGATCCTTCTCGCCCCGCCCGCGGCCCAGGACATCCTCCAGGACGCCACCCGCCGGGCCCTGCCCGCGATCCGCCGCACAATGCCGTCCATTGCGGCTGCGGCTCCCTGGTCCTACACCGAACTCAGCCCAGGCCAGGAGGTTCCCACTCATCTCGACGGCATCCCCGAACCCGCAATGGCCCCGCGCCGCCTCGGCCGAATCGGCGTCGTACTCGACGGCGCCGAGGCAGGCGGCGACTTCTACATCGAGACCTCCTCCAGCCCCGGCATCTGGTCCGGCGAGAATGTCGGCGAAACCGAGGGGTTCCTGCCCCACACCCCCCTGACACATCGTCTGCCCCACGCCCCGGAGCCGGACGCCCACCCGCATGATGGCGTTCCCGCGTGGCTCGAGGGGGCTCGCCGTACCCGCTGGACCACCGACGCCCGGGCAGGCACCGCCGTCGCCTACGGATCGCAAGTCATCCACGGCGTCAGCCCCGTCCGCACCGGTAACCTGCGAAAATTCGTCACCGACCTGCTTGACGAAGCCATCCCAGTGCTGCCTTGACCCTCACCCCAGGCAGGCGTGCAGCGGAGCTGCGCGGTGTCGCAGGGTGGGAGATCCAGGATGGGTTCGCGCCATCGGGAGGTCGTCCGTGGAGATGAGTCTGCGTCCCTCCGAGGAAGCCGTGGGGATCGACGGACGGTACCAATGGGCGCTGCCGCTGCCCTCCGCACGCCGTCCAGAGCGCCGGCTGCGCTCGGTCTGGTACTTCGCTCTGCCTTTGACTTCGGCGCACCGCGGGGGCGCTTCCGGCGGCGGTGCCGAAGTTGAAGGGGTGGACGGGCAGGAAAGGTACCGCAATGAGAGCTGTGTCTACCCGCATGCGGCCCTTGTGGAAATGATGACCTACCAGCATCGCTGCTTCCCCGGCGTCGGCGCGCGCTACATCGACATGAGTCACGTGCAGTGGCCCGAGGTACGGGCCATGATCGCGGCGGATCCGCCGGAGGTGGCCGCTTTCACCGCCTACACGGCCACCGCGCTGTGGGCCTTCATCGTGGCCGCCGAGATCAAGCGGGTGAACCCGGACGCCGTCGTGGTGTTCGGCAACGACCATGCCGGAATCCTGCACCGGGAAATCCTCACCGGCACCTACGGCAGCCGCGTCGTCGACTACATCTCCACCGGCAACAACGGTCCGTTCACCATGATGGGCCTGCTGTATGCCCTGCAGGGACAATTGGATCTGACGCGAGTGCCGTCTCTCGCCTACCGCGCCAACGGGGGGCAGGTGGTGAATCAGAGCGCCTCCAGCTATCCCCTGGACCGCCGCATGCTGCCCGACTACCGGCTGATCGAGGATCAGCTGGCAAACCACTACGACAAGGCCTTCGACCTCTGGTACGCCCAGCACTACGAGCTGAGGCGAATGGTCACGATGCCACTGGACGGCGGCTGCACCTGGGGAAGCAGAGCCAGCCGGCGCTGCCGGCACTGCTCCATCCAGGGCCTCACCCCCAAGACCACCACCCCACAAAACATCGTCCCTGTGCTGGAGACCGTCGTAGGCCGCCTCGGCGCCAACGTCTACGCGGCCGGCGATTCCACCTTCGGCTTCTCCCGCGAGCAATGGTCGGGAGAGATCAGCTACCTCGACGAACTGGCCGAGGCATGCGCCGGCTCGCCAGTGCTCCGCGACCGCCGGTTCATGCTCGCCTACGGGCTCGTCTACGAGTTCCTGCAGTCCGCCGAGCTGTGCCAAGGCTTCATCCGCACCTGGAATGTCGGCCTGGAAGCGTTCAATCCCAAGCTGCTGCGCGGCGACTCCAAGGGCATCAACAAAGGACCGGAGCGCGTGACGGAGGCTTTGGACCTGGCACAGCGGCTGGACTACAGGCTCTACATCTCCGGCATCATGGGCCTGCCCGGCACGACGCTGAAGATGCTGCGCACCGAGGTCGACCACTGGCTTGCGCTGGCCGAGACATACCGCGACTGCATCACCACCATCTCCGTGTCCTCCCCCGGTGTGATCCCCGGCTCGCGGATGTACTACGACTCCTACCGCTCGGACCCGACGGTGCGCGCCGTGCACGGCGAGATCATCCCCGCGCGGCGGCTGACAGAGCGGTATGTGCGCCTGAACACCGAGGTGGAGCTCGCCGACGTGGAGGCAGCCATCGCCGAGGTCGGGCGGGGCGTCATCACCCTCGGCAAGCAGGGAAACCATATGAAGTTCGGCGGCTACATGCTGGGCGGGAAGGACCATGAGGAAGAACGGGAGCGACGCCTGCTGAACGACATCTGTGCCGAGCTGTGATGGAGCGTCCGGTCTGACGGTCAGAGCGGAGGTACGGGGCGGTGTCCGGGTTCATCCGCCGTGCTGCGGAGACAGCCTCGCGCCGACCCGCGCCGCCGTATCCCGCAGCCAGATGTGGGCGGCGTCGTGCGTGTGCACCGGATGCCACCACAGGGCCTCCTGCAAGGAAACCGCCTCGTAGGGAGGTTCCACGACCCGCACCGGGGCGATAGGCGCCAGCAGCCGGGCGAGCCGGGCCTGGACCATGGCGATGCGCCGGGTGCCGGCCACCAGCAGCGGCAGCAGCTGGAAGCTGTCGACGGACACCTCCACGCGCGGCTCCACCCCGAGCATCCCGAGCTGGCGCACGGCCGGCGCGTCGTAGGTCCGCTGGTAGGTGACCCACGGCAGGTCCGCCAAGTCCTGCCGGGTGAGCCGGTCCGTGACGGTGGGGTGGTCGTCGGCGACCACGAAGATCCACCGGTCGTCGTAGAGGTCGGTGGCGGGGAAGTCGCTGATGACGCCGTGCGGCATGAGCAGTCCGTCGACGGTGCTGAGCAAGGTGGCGGTGTCGTCGACCACGGTGGGCGGGGTTTGCGCGAAGCGCAGCCGGATCCCGGGGGCCTCTTCGTGGACGACGCGGGCGAGTTCGGCGCCGAAGACGGAGACGGCGTAATCGGAGGCCACCAGCTTGAACTCACGGCTCTCCACGGCCGGGTCGAACTCGGCCTGGCTGGAGAAGAGCCGTTCGAGGACGTCATAGGCGGTGGAGGTGCGGTCGAGGAGGACCTGCCCGAGGGCGGTGAGCTCGTAGTGGCCGCCGACGCGGGCGAGCAGGTCGTCGTCGAAGTGACGGCGCAGCCGGGAGAGCGCGGCGCTCATGGCGGGCTGACTCAGTCCGACGCGCTGCCCGGCACGGGTGACGTTGCGCTCCTCGAGGAGGGCGCGCAGGGCGACGACGAGGTTGAGGTCCAGGCGGGCCAGATTCACGGGCTTTCCCTTGCTGTACGGCGTGTTAGGCGTCGCTGACCAGCGGACATCCTTCTCGTGGATGACTGGCATCCATACAATCTATTTCCCTGATCGCTGGTGGCGGGTCCAGATTAGTCCCACCGCAAATCAGGAGGACATGTCCGTGAAACCCGCTCCCTCATCCGCGCCCTCATCCGCGCCCTTCGCGGGCCCCTTCGCCCTCGCGACGCTCTCGGCCTCGGACGGCCCGGCGTTCCCCGCGCTGGTCACCCACGAGGAGCGCGTCGTCGATCTGCGCGACGCCCTCGGCGACGAGCGGTTGACCGTCCGCCGTCTCCTGGAGGACTGGCCGGCGGTGCTGCCACGGCTGCGGTCCCTGGCCGGCAACAGTGCCGTGGAGCGACTGCCGTTGGCGGAGTTCCAGGTGCACGCGCCGGTCGAGCCGCGCCAGGTGTTCCAGTCCGGCGCCAACTACCGGCAGCACGTCATCGATCTGCACGTCGCCCACAAGGCTCCGGGGGACGACCGGCCCGAGGACGAGCGGCGCGCGGAGGCGGCGGAGATCATGGACCGGCGGGCGGCCGAGGACCTGCCGTACGTGTTCATCGGCCTGCCGAGTGCGATCACCGGCCCCTACGACGATGTCGTGCTGCCCGCCTGGGCCGAGAAGCCGGACTGGGAACTGGAGCTGGCCGCCGTCATCGGCCGCCCCACACACAAGGTGTCCGTCGATGAGGCCCTGGAGCACGTCGCCGGGTACACGATCGCCAACGACCTCACCGACCGCGCCACCGTGTTCCGCCGCGACATGCCGCAGATCGGCACGGACTGGCTGCGCAGCAAGAACGCCCCCGGCTTCACCCCTCTCGGCCCCTGGGTCGTGCCCGCCGAGTCGATCGCCGACCCCGACGATCTGCGGCTGGTCCTGAAGCTGAACGGCGAGACCATGCAGGACGAGTCCACCAAGGACATGATCTTCAACGTCGCCCGCATGGTGTCCTACGCGTCCCAGACCGCCCAACTCCTGCCCGGTGACCTGGTGTTGACGGGATCGCCTGCCGGGAACGGCATGCACTGGGGGCGGCTGCTGCGCGACGGCGACGTGATGGACGCCGCGATCACCGGCCTCGGTGCACAGCGCACCCCATGTGTGGCGGAGGCGGCATCGTGACCACCGAGTCCTTGCAACGGAACGACCCCGAGGGCTCGATCGCCGAGGCCGCCAAGGCGTACTCGAACTGGGGGCGTTGGGGCGAGGACGACCGGCTCGGCACCCTCAACTTCCTGGACGAGGCCAAGCGCCGCGAGGGCGCCGCGCTCGTGCGCCGGGGCATCAGCTTCTCCCTCTCGCAGCGGTTCGACATGGACGGGCCGCAGAAGGGCTGGCGGCGGCGCACCAATCCGGTGCACACGATGCTCGACACCGGAACCGACGCCGCCCTCGGCAACCAGGGCTTCCCGCACGGGCTCGGCGGCGCCGACGATGTCATCGCGATGCCGTTGCAGTGCTCCACGCAGTGGGACGGCCTCGGCCACATCTTCGACCACGGCAAGGCGTGGAACGGCCGCCCCGCCGAGCAGGTCGTCACCTCCGACGGTGACCTCGTCACCGGCATCGAGCACATGGCCCCGTACGTGGCCGGGCGCGGCGTCCTCCTCGACGTGGGCCAAGTGGTCGGCGAGGGCGGCGAACTGCCCGACGGCTTCGCGATCACCGAGGAGCATCTGACCGCGACCGCCGCGGCGCACGGTGTGACGGTCGGCCGTGGCGACATCGTGCTGGTGCGCACCGGACGGCTCGCGCGGGCCCGCCGTGAGGGCTGGGGCGAGTACGCCGGAGGCCCGGCCCCCGGCCTCTCGTTCACGTCGGCCGGCTGGCTGCACCGCGCCGAGATCGCCGCGATCACCACCGACACCTGGGGCTTCGAGGTCCGCCCCAACGAGTTCGAGCACGCCTTCCAGCCACTGCACCAGGTCGCGATCCCCAACATGGGCCTGCTGATCGGCGAGATGTGGGACCTGGACGCGCTCGCCGCCGACTGCGCGGCCGACGGCGTGTACGAGTTCTGGCTCACCGCCGCTCCCCTGCCCATCACCGGAGCCGTCGGCTCGCCCGTCAGCCCGATCGCCGTCAAGTAGTCCTCAACCTCCTTGAGGGACAAAGGAGTTCCCGTATGAGCACACCCCGCACGGTCCTCGTCATCGGCGGTGGCGCAGCCGGCAACGCCGCGACGATCCTGCTGCGTCGCGCCGGGATCGCGGTCGATCTGATCGAGGCGAAGGACGACTGGAACGCCACCGCAGGCTCCGGCATCACGCTCCAGGGCAACGCCCTTCGCGTGCTGCGCGAACTCGGCGTGTGGGAGCAGGTGGAGAAGTCCGGTCACGGCTTTGGCGCGGTCGGCATCACCGCCCCGGACGGCACCGTCCTGCACGTCGCGGAAGACCTGCGCACGGGCGGCGACGACCTGCCCGCCACCGTCGGCATGCAGCGCCCCAAGCTCCAGCGCATCCTGATCGACGCGGTCCGCGCCAGTGGCGCCACCGTCCGGCTCGGCGTCCGAGCGACGTCGCTGGACCAGTCCGCCGACGGGGCCGGCGTCACCGCCCGCTTCACCGACGGCACCGAATCCCGCTACGACCTGGTGATCGCCGCCGACGGCCTGGGCTCCACCACCCGCGCGGCCATCGGCATCACGGACAAGCCCGAGCCCACCGGCATGGCCATCTGGCGCGTCGCCGCGCCCCGCCCGGCCGGAGTGACCCGCACCGACCTCGCCTACGGCGGCCCCGCCTACATCGCCGGCTACTGCCCCACCAGCGACAGCACCCTGTACGCGTACGTCGTCGAGGCCAACCGCGACCGCGCCTCCATACCCACGGAGACCTACGCGGACGAGATGCGGTCCCTGGCACGGCACTACGGCGGGTTCTGGCCGGAGATCACCGCGCAGATCACCGACCCTGAGCAGGTCAACTACACATGGTTCGACCGGCTGCTGGTCGAAGGTTCCTGGCACCGCGGCCGGGTCGTCCTCGTCGGCGACGCGGCCCACTGCTGCCCGCCCACCCTCGCCCAGGGCGCGGCGCTGTCCATGGAGGACGCCTGGGTGCTCACCCAGATGCTGTCCGCCACCGACGCCTGGGACGACGCGCTCCTCCAGGCGTACTACGAGCGGCGCGTCTCGCGCGTGCGCCCCGTCGTCGAAGCCTCCGTCCAGATCGGCCGGTGGCAGCTGGACGGTGTGCGCGACGCCGACGTCCCGGGCCTGATGGGCCGCACCATGACCACGCTGCGGGAGCTGCCGTGACGACGACACCGCCCACCGTCGACGTGCACGCCCACGTCCTGCTGCCCGAGATCGAGGCGCTGGTCGACGGGCTGCCGGGCCTTGCCGATGCGAAGGCCCTGGACGCGCGTCGCAACGGCCCGGCCGCGCTGCAGGTCAACGGCCCGATGGTCGGCGAACGCATCCCGCGCCTCACCGATCCGGCGGTCCGCCTCGCGGCGATGGACGCCCAGGGCGTGGACGTCCAGCTGGTCAGCCCCTCCCCCTCGCACTACCACTACTGGGCGGACGAGGAGACGGCCGAGAAGGTGTACCGGCTCGCCAACGAGGCCACCGCCGCGCACTGTTCGGCCGCGCCCGACCGGCTGCGCGGTCTCGGCCTCGTACCGCTCCAACATCCAGAAGCCGCCGTGCGGGCGCTTGAACACGCTCTGGAGCAAGGGCTGTCGGGGGTCGAGATCTCCAGCCACGCTCCCGGTCGGGAGATCTCCGATCCGGCGTACGAACCGCTGTGGGCTCGGGCCGATGAGAGTGGCGCGATCATCTTCCTGCACCCCTTCGGCTGCACCCTCGACGAGCGCCTCGACCAGTGGTACCTGTCCAACACCGTCGGCCAACCCGCCGAGAACGCCGTCGCCCTCTCCCACCTGATCTTCTCCGGCGTCCTGGACCGCCATCCCGGCCTGAAGATCATCGCGGCACACGGCGGCGGCTACCTCCCCACCCACATCGGCCGCTCCGACCACGCCTGGACGACCCGCTCCGACGCCGGGTCCGGCTGTGCCCACCTGCCAAGCAGCTACCTCAAGCGCCTCTACTTCGACTCACTCGTCCACGACCCGTACGTACTGCGGGAGTTGGTGCGGGCGGCCGGGGCGGACCGGGTGCTGCTCGGTTCCGACTTCCCCTTCGACATGGGAGTCGATGACCCGCTCGGCGCGCTGCGCGCCGCACGCCTGTCCGACGCCGACTTCGACGCGGTGCGCGGCGGCAACGCGGCCACCCTCCTCCGGAAGGACTGATCCCCATGAACGGACGTCTGCTCACCCACCTGCGGCACGTCGACCTGGCCGTGCCCGACTACGACAAGCAGCTCGACTTCTACTCCGGCGTCTGGGGCCTGACCAAGGTCGCCGAGGACTCCGACATCTCGTTCCTCGCCGCCGAGGGCAGCCCGGAGCAGTACGTCGTGCGACTGCGCAAGGCCGACGAGAAGCGCCTCGACCTCGTCTCCTACGGAGCCGCGTCCCCCACCGACGTCGACACACTCGCCGAGCAACTCCTCACCGGCGACGTGCGGTTGATCTCGCAGCCTGGAAAGGTGGACACGCCCGGCGGCGGGTACGGCTTCCGCTTCTTCGACGTCGACGGGCGCACCATCGAGGTCTCGGCCGATGTCGGGGTGCGGCAGCACCGCAAGATCGAGGAGAAGGAGGCCATCCCGGTCAAGCTCTCCCACGTCGTCCTCAACTCCCCCGATCTGAACCGGACCAGGCAGTGGTACGAGCGCCACCTCGGCTTCGCCCTGTCCGACACGCTGAGCTCGCCCCACATGGGCGAGGTCATGCACTTCATGCGCATCAGCAACCAGCACCACTCCATGGCCATCGCCCAGGGCCCGCACACCGCCCTGCACCACGTCTCCTTCGAGATGCGCGGCATCGACGAGTACATGCGCGGCTCCGGCCGGGTGATGCGCTCCGGGTACCAGAAGATCTGGGGTCCCGGCCGGCACATGGCGGGCGACAACACCTTCACCTACTTCCTCGACCCGCACGGCAACACCGTTGAATACACGACGGAGTTGGAGATGCTCGACGAGGACACCTGGCACCCGCACGTCTACGACTTCTCGCAGCCCGAGGTCACCGACCAGTGGGGCACCGCCAACCCGATGAACGAGCTCGTCGCCAAGGAGTCGTTCAACGACGTCGACCGCGGCGTGTTCGTCGCCCCGCCGGTCTGATCCCACCCGAGTTCCGGGGGCGCGGTGGCCCTGTCCATGCCTGCCCTGGCTCACCCGCCGCGCCCCCGGTGCCGTCTCGCCAGGAGTCCCCATGCGATTCGCCACCTACGCATACCAGCACCGCACCCGCGTCGCCGTCGTCGAGGAGGACGGCACCCTCTACCCGCTGCCCGGCGTCGTGTCGCTCGCCGAGTTGATCCGTTCCGGCGGCGGCCTGGCCGGCCTTCTCGACGCCGGTGCCGCCGCGCTCGACGTGCCGTCCGGTCCGCACGTCTCCCAGGTGCGGCTGCTGCCTCCGCTCCAGCCGTCCTCCGTACGGGACTTCGTCGCATTCGAGGAGCACGTGGAGGGCGTGCGCCGTTCGGTGGACGGTGTCAGTGGCATCCCCGGCCAGTGGTACGCCGCGCCCACCTTCTACTTCACCAACCCGCACGCGATCTACGGGCCCGACGACGCCATCCCGATGCCGCCCGGCTCGGCCGTCCTCGACTACGAGCTCGAAGTCGCCGCCGTCATCGGCCGCGAGGGCCGCGACCTCACCCCCGAGCAGGCTCGCGACCACATCATCGGCTACACGGTCTTCAACGACTGGTCGGCCCGGGACCTCCAGTCCGCCGAGATGAAGGTGGGCCTCGGCCCCTGCAAGGGCAAGGACACCGCCACCACCCTCGGCCCTTGTCTCGTCACCGCCGACGAACTCGACCCGTACCGCGACGGCGAAGGCTTCCTGCGCCTCGCCCTGACCGCCGAGGTCAACGGTCAGGTGATCGGCAAGGACCTGCTGTCCAACATGAGCTGGACCTTCGAGGAGATGGTCGCCTACGCCTCACGCGGCACCCGCGTCGTCCCCGGCGACGTCCTCGGCTCCGGCACCTGCGGCAACGGCGGCTGCCTCGCCGAACTGTGGGGCCTGCGCGGCGAACAGACCCCGCCGCCCCTCAAGCCCGGCGACACCGTCACCCTCACCGTCGAAGGCATCGGCACCCTCTCCAACACCGTCGTCGCCGGTGCGGACCCGGTCGCGCTCCCGGCGGGACGCCGTCGCAGCCGGGAGCGTCCGTGAATCCGAGGCGCCTGCTGGGCAAGGTGGCAGTCCCCCCCCCGCCGCTCGCCTCGGGGAGCAAGCTCACCTCCCACGAGGCCTGCGGAATTGTGGCTGAAACCCAGCAAAGTCCAGGTCCCGCCGGGTACTTCTGGGTTCCGTGCCGGTGCGCCGCGAAGGACGGAGGGTTGGCGCGCACCGGCACGCGGAAAGAGGGGAGGCGTGACGTTGATGACTCACGACAGCGGCATCATCACCCTCGACGAGACGCCATTCGCGCTCCCCTGGCTGCGCTTCAGCTGCCCCTGCGGAGACTGTCGGCACCCGGGCTCCTTCCAGAAGACCGCAGACCTCAGTCTGGGGCCGCAGGAACTGCCCGTCGCCCGGACGGCCGCCCTCAGCCCGGACGGCCGTCTGCTGCACATCACCTGGCGTGAAGACCCGGGGCACCGAAGCACGTACCGGGTCGACTGGCTGCTCGACCACGCCTGGGACCGCAGCGACAGCGAACAGTTCGGCAAGGAAACACTCTGGGACAGCACAACGCCCGGCGCAGCGGGCATGCGCCGGCACCAAGCGGTGGACTGCCACGCCGGACTCGGCCCCTGGACCGATGACCTGTTCACCCATGGTTTCGCCCTGCTGCGCGACACCACCGTGCCCGAACTGGAGCGGCTGCTCGAGGAGTTCGATCCCGTCCACCACACCGAATACGGCAGATACGCCGACGTGCGCGCGGTGCCGGAAGCCGAGGACCTGTCCGAGATGGCCCTCACCCTGACCGCCCACACCGACTACCCCTACCGGACGGTCGGCCCGCTGCTGGAGTTCTGCTGCTTCGTCGAGAACCAGGCGACGGGAGGCGAGTTCTTCTTCCTCGACGGCTTCAAAGCCGCCGAGGACTTCCGGACCGCGCACCCATCCTGGTTCGCCCTGCTCACCGATACGCCCGTGGAGTTCGAGCAGCTCTACTCAAGCCACCGCTACCTGTACCGCCTGCGCCGCCCCGTCATCACTGTTGGCCCCGACGGCCGCGTGCAGGCACTGCACTTCGGCCACTCGCACGTCTGGACCTGGCACCTCCCACCCACGCAGGCCGGCGACTTCTACGGCGCCTACCACGCATTCCTGCGCCATCTCCGCTCCGAGCCCTACCGGATCACCAGGCGGTTCGAGGCCGGAGGCCCGAGCCCGTTTCCACCGCGAAGCCCCTCACTATCGAATGCCTCCGCCCGAGTAGGCCGCCGACAGACATCGGCGCCCCTCCGCCACCGTCCGTGGACGGCGGCGGAGGGGCGCGTCCGGGCCCTTGCCTCAGGTACCGCAGTTGCCCGACGTGGGCTCGTCGGCGAAGCGTCGTCCCAGCCATTCAAGTGCCGGGCCATTGCCCTGAATCGCCGTCCCCACATGGGACTGCCCAGGGAAGGACTTCCACTCCACCGCGTTGCCCTTCGCGCACCAGTCGGCCCGCAGCTTCTGCCCGATCGCGTAGGGGATCGTCTCGTCCGCGTCCCCGTGGTACACGAACGTCGGTGCCGACGGCCGCTTGGTTCCGATCAGCTGCTTGGCGATGGCCCGCTGCCAGTCCGGCCGGTCCAGCGGGTTGGACGTGGTGACGTCCTCGATCGTCTTGCCGCGCCCTGCCTCCAGGACCGTACCGACGCACTCCTTCCGCACCACTTCGGCGAGCTTGCGGCCCTCCTTGTTGAGGTACTTGTTGAGCGCCAGGGCCGGGTGGGCGGCGTTCTGGCCGACGGCGGACATCAGCAGATAGCCGGCACTGTCCCCGCCCTCCAGTGAGTCGGCGACCTTGGTGAGATCGGCGGGGACGCCGCCGCTCGCCGTTCCCTTGACCTTCAACTCGGGAGCGTAGGTCGCGGCCATCTCGGCGGCCTTCGCGCTGGCGCCGCCACCCTGGGAGTAGCCCATGATCCCGACGGGCGCAGCCGCGGAGACACCGTACTTCGCCGCATCCGGATGCCGCTGGGCCGCACGTGCCGCGTCGAGGACGGCGCTGCCCTGAGCCTTGGCGACCATGTAGGTGTGGTCACCAGGGGTACCGAGGCCTTCATAGTCGGTGACGACGACGGCGTAGCCACGTACCAGCGCGGCGTTGACGAGCGGCGCCTCGGCCGTCGTGCCGCCCGGGAATCCGGCGGACGGCGCGCACTTGTCGCCGAGGCCGACCGTGCCGACGGCGTACGTGATCAGCGGGCGGGGGGTGGCCCTGCCGTCGTCGGGAACGATCACGGTGCCGGAGACCACGTTGGGCCGTCCGTCGGCGGAAGTCGACCGGTAGGTGATCTTCCAAGCTTTGGTGGGGGTCGGTACGCCCGGGGTGTACTGGAACGAGGACGTCTTCGAGCTGATGATCTTGCCAGGGTCGGTCTTCTTCTTCGGGCTCTTCCTGGTCTTGCCCGGGTGGTGATTGCCCTTCTTGTGCTTCGCGGCTCCGGGAGCCTCCCCGGCGGTCTGCGCCGCGGATCGGGCCGAGGGGGTCGCCTCTGGGGCGCCGCCCGGCGCGTTCGCGCTCTGCGCGGCGGCGGACCCGGGGAGACCGAGCACCGCTACCGCGAGGACGGTACCCGCGGCCACCGGTCGTCTGCGTAAGGATGACATCATGCAGCACTCCCAACTCTCCTGTGGGCAAGGGGGGTTGGGCAGCACCGTACTGACCCGTCAGTAATACGGCCATAGATGTGCAGGGTCCGAGGCGACGAATCGACGCGGTCACGCCGTCGGGAAAGGGCGCAGGCCCCTTTACGGCAGCAGGGCCCGGACCGCCACGCGCGGTCCGGGCCCTGCCCCGTGCGGTGCCGCCCTGCGGCGGCGGTGCGTCAGCTCTGTGCGGTGTCGTCGCTCGTCTGCCCGGCGCCCTCGGCTGCGCCTGCGCCTGCCTTCTCGCGCATCTTGCGCACCAGCTCCGCCTTCTGGTCGGCGGCACCCTGGCGGTCGAGGTTGCGGTACGGACCGTTGTTCTGCCGTTCGGCGCGGGACAGCTTCTTGCGCTGGCCGCCGCCCTGGCCCACGGGGTTGTTGATGTTCTTGCTCACGGGTTCTCCCGGAATGATGTGAAGTGATCTACGGATTCATCGGTGGGGGACGGGCGCGGCGACGTCGCAGGGCGTCAGCGGGGGCCCATCACGCTCTCACTCGTAAATCAGCGTCTGGAAGAACATGGCCAAGACATTACCTCGTTCCGTCGGCCCCGCACACCAAGTTTTCGCCGTCCCGGTGTCGGCCGGGCTTCATGAGAAGCGCCCTAGAGCCCCCGCGGCCCCACCGTCATCCGGATTCCGTCCCGTGCCCACAGCACGAAACGTTCCACCGGAATCACTTCGTGCCCCACCGCGGGCCGAAAGCGCAGGCGCTTGAGGAGAACGGCAAGGACAACCTGGGCCTCGACCGTGGCCAAAGCGGCACCCTCGCAGCTGCGTGGCCCGATCCCGAAGGGGACGTACGCGAGCCGCGGCCGCTTGGCCACCTCCTGCGGCGTGAACCGCTCGGGGTCGAACCGCTCCGGCTCCGGCCAATGCTCAGGGTTCAGGTGCACCGCCCAGAACGGATAGAAAACCGTCGTCCCGGCCGGGATCTCGTACGGGCCCAGGACCAGGTCCTCGGTCGTCTCGCGCGCGCCGTACGGACCGGGCGGGAACAGGCGCATCGACTCCTTGAGCACCATGTCCAGATACGTGAGCCGCCGCAGATCACCGTATTCGGGCGTGGCCCGCTCGCCCAGCACCTGGTCCAGTTCGGCGGTGAGGCGATCGGCCACGTCAGGGTGGCGGCCCAGCAGGTGCAGCGTCCACGAGACGGCGACGCCCGTGGTGTGGTGGGCGGCGAGCAGCGTCACCATCACGGTGTCCCGGATCCGCGCCGGGCTCTGACCGGCCTCGACGAGCGCCCCGATCAGGTCGCTGCGGTCGGTGCGGCCTTCCGAGCGGTGCGCCGCCACCACGCGGTCGACCGTCGCGCGCAGATATGCGAGGGCCGCATCGGCCCGCTCCGCCGAGCGCGGGTCCGCCCGCGGCACCTGGTACAGCCGCCCGAGGTGTTCGGTGAGCACCTCCTCGAACGCGGCGACGACACGGTCCGTGTCGGTTTCCGCGCCCCCGAGCGCGAACCCGCAGATCATACGGAGCGACAGCGCGGTCAACTCCTTTTGCAGCTCGACGGGTTCGCCGTCGGCCTGCCCGGCCCAGCGGTCCGCGAGCTCTCGCGCCAGCTCGGTGAAGCGCGCGAAGTGCCGCTCGTGAGCGGGCCGTCCGGCCAGCACCGAGAGCAGTAGTCGGCGCCAAGGTGTGTGCTCGTCGGCGGGCAGCACTTGCAGGTTGCCCGCCTCGCACAGCGGGTCCAGGAACGCGAACAGCTCCTCGGGCCGCTTGTCGATGTGCGCCGTGGCCTCCAGAAGCACGGGGTCGGCGACCGACACGGCCGTGCCCGCGCCCGGCAGTTGGAAGCGCACGACGGGCCCGTACGCCTCATGCAGGCGTAACTGGTGCCGGTGCAGCCCGCCCGCGGCCGCGATGGCGCTCAGCCCGCCGTCCTCCTGGTGCTCGGGTCCGGGGATGCGCACAACGGGGCCTCCTGTCGTAAGTCCCGCCCTCGGGTCTGTCCGAGGGCCCTCGACTCGCCCTTGTATCAGCCTGCCGGACCGGTGTCGCGGTGGTCGGGCAGGTCGGCCCGCACCGCGCCCCCGACATCGTTGTCGAAGGCGCGGCTTGCACGGATCGCGGCCCTACGGGATGCGGCTAGCCCCGAGGGAGCACCGCGCACTGGGGCGTGCGGTCGCCCTATGGCGTGTAGACGGCGTCACTGCCGTACAACTCCCTGGTGAACGCGGAGACATCGGCGCTGCGGTCGGTGCCGTCGAGGTTGTACGTCAGATAGACGCCGTACCCCTCGCTGACGGTGCGGCGGGCGAGGTCGGCGGCCGTGCCCTGCGAGGTCCCGCCGATCTCGACGGCCGCCGGCGACAGCTTCGACTTGGGCAGTGCGATGCCGGGGACCTGCCAGGTGCCGTAGTACGGGTTCCAGGCGTAGTCGAACTTGGACGAGACGTCGACACCGCCGTAGGAGAGGCGCGACGCGGCCGGGCCGATGTTGTAGAGACTGATGATCTTGTCCGGCATGTTCGCGCGCAGCGCCGTCACCAGGTGCACGAACGAGCTGGCGTTGGGCTGGCCGGTGCCGTTGTTGCCGTATTCGGCGTACTCGTCGTCGAAGTCGATGCCGTCGAGGCCGTACTTGGTCACGGTGTCCGACATCTCTTTCGCGAACGCCGAAGCCGCTTGCTGGGAGGGGAAGTTGGCGAAGCCCGCGCCCTGGTGGTTGCCGAGCACCGAGAGGACGACCTTGATGCCCTTCTGCTGCAACGGCTTTATCTCCGTGGCGGCGTTGTCGAGGACGCGCTGCACGTTTTCGTTGAAGTGCAGATACGCCTTCTTCTTGCCCGTGTCGTAGTTGATGTTCGCCGCGAAGATCACGGCGACGTCGAAGACGTTGTCACCGCCGTTGGCGAGGGTGTACTTGCCGACGTTCAGCATGCTGTTGTTGTTCACCTCGACGTACGCCACCGAGGTCGGTCCCTGTTTCGCGGGAGCGGGAGTCGGAGCGGAGGCAGGGGCCGCTGCCGCGCCGGTCATGGCGGTCGTGCCGAAGGTGAGGGCCGCCACGGCCGAGAGCGCGAGCGCGGCCGTCCGCACCCTGCTCCGTACCAGAGTGAACATCGTTGATCGGTCTCCCATCGCATGGGTCGGCGCCCGACCTGTTCGAAAGCGCCGAGTGAGCCCTCCGAGTTTTCCTGTCCCGTGACCGAATCCCAAGAATCATGCGCAAACTCGTTACGACTCCTACGCACCTCACGCCGCAGCCCGACGCCTGACCTGCCGTCGGGTGGCCCGAGCACGAGCTGAGCCTCACGCGTGCGGCGGGGTGAGTTTGGCGGCCACGGCGTCGAGGACCCAGTCCAGGCCGGTCGCGAAGGATGTCTCGGCGTCCACGTCCGTGCCGTCGTACACGGCCTTGGTCAGCGCCGGGAAGCGGCCCGTGGCCAACATTCTCGTCACATGCGGGCCGGAGGCGCGCTGCCAGTCGCGCTTGGACAGGCCCGTGGCGCGCTCGGCCCGCAGGTTCGCGATCTCGCGCCTGATCGCGCCGGTGAAATAGGCGCTGACGGTCTCCACGGCGCGCATGACGGTGTCGATGTCGGCGACGCCGTCGAGTGCGGCCAGCGTGGCCTCGGCCACGGCGAGGCCGTTCGGGCCCAGGGTCGGGCGGCCGCCGAGCAGGTCGGCCAGCCATTCGTGACGGAGAGCGGCCTGCCTGGTGCGGTGGGCGAGGACGCGCAGCGCCTCCCGCCAGTCACCGGGCTGCTCAGCGGGGAGGATCTCGGCCTGGACCTCGTCCACCATGAGGTCGAACAGCTCCTCCTTGGTGGAGATGTATCCGTACAGCCGCATCGGGCCGGCGTTCAGCCGGGCGGCGACCTTGCGCAACGACACCGCCTCAAGACCGCCCTCGTCGGCCAGCGCGATGGCGGCGGCGACGATCCGCTCCCGGTCGAGGGGCACGGGGCGAGTCGGCGGCTCCGGCCGGTCCCACACAGTCATGGTCACTCCGCACTGTTGCGATGCATCGTAATGAGGAAATACAGTGTATCGATATGAGACATCGTATCGCCGTGGTCGGGAGCGGCCCTGCCGGGCTTACCTTCGCCCGCGTCCTGCAGCGTCATGGTCACCCTGTCACCGTCCTCGAACGCGATCCCGCCCGCGACGCCCGTCCCGCGGGCGGCACGCTTGACCTGCACGAAGGGCTGGGCCAGCTCGCGCTGGACAAGGCGGGTCTCCTTGCGGAGTTCCAGGCGCTGTCTCGTCCCGAGGGGCAGGCCATGCGCATCCTGGACCCGGCCGGGACCGTCCTGCGCGACTGGCAACCCCGTCCGGATGACCGGGCCAATCCCGAGATCGACCGCGGGCAACTCCGTGACCTGCTGCTCGGCCCTCTCGACGTCCGGTGGGGGCGGGGCGTGACGCAGGTGGAGCCGGGGGCCCGGGACGGCGTGCTGGTCCATTTCGCGGACGGGCGACAGGAGACGTTCGACCTCGTGGTCGGCGCGGACGGCGCCTGGTCCCGGGTCCGCCCGGCGGTCTCGTCGGTGACGCCGCAGTACACCGGCGTCATCTTGGTCGAGACCTCCCTGGACGACGTCGACACCCGCCACCCTGACCTCGCCCGGCTGATCGGCGACGGTTCCGTGGCTGCGTACGGCGTGAACCGAGCTCTCGTCGCCCAGCGCAACAGCGGCGGCCACGTCAAGGTGTACGCCCAGTTCCGCGCGCCGCTGGACTGGCACACGAACCTGGGCCTGGACCTGGCCGACGTCGAGGCCGTGCGGTCGAGTCTGCTGGCTCTGTTCGACGGCTGGGCCGCTCCCGTCCTCGACCTCCTCCGCCACTGCACCGCTTTCGTCCACCGCCCCCTCTACGTCCTGCCCGTGTCCCACACCTGGACCCACGCCTGCGGGGTGACGCTACTGGGCGACGCCGCCCATCTGATGCCCCCCTTGGGTGCGGGCGCGAACCTCGCGATGCTGGAAGGCGCCGAACTCGCCGAGTCCATCGCCACCGGCCCCGGAGACCTGGACGAGACCGTCCGCGCCTTCGAGGAACAGATGTGGGCACGGGCCGGCAAGTGGGCGAAGATCACGACGGCCGGTCTGGAACGCCTCGTGAGCCCGGACCCCGCCGAAGCCCTCGCCCTCTTCGACCAAGTCCAGCCATCCTGACCGCCAAACGCGAGACCGCTCAGCGGTCGCCGCCCAGGATCGCAACGCTGAAACCGCGCGTGCGAGCATCCCGGCATGAAGTGTTTCGAGACCGTCACGCTCATCGCCGCGTCTCCGGCGACCGTCTTCGACCTGTCGCTGGACGTGGATCTGCACACCGCGTCCATGGCCGGCTCCGGGGAGCGGATCGTCGGCGGCGTCCGCGCCGGACGTATGACGCTCGGTGACACGGTGACGTGGGAGGCCCGGCACTTCGGTGTGCGGTGGCGGATGACCTCACGCATCAGCGCGTACGAGCGGCCCGGAAGATTCGTGGACGAGCAGGTGGCCGGGCCGTTCAAGCGGTGGCACCACACGCACCACTTCGCACCGGACGGGCGCGGGGGCACGGTGATGCGTGACGTGATCGAATTCGCGGCGCCGTTCGGCCTGTTGGGAACGGGCGTCGAGGCGGTGGCGCTCGCCCGCTACATGCACAAGCTCATCGAGGCGCGCAACGTGCACGTGAAGGAGTGCGCGGAGGCGTCGGCGTGACCGGCGCAGCCACCCGCACCGCTCCGATGGCATGATCAGCCTCGCAAGGCCCCATCACCCTTCCTTCACCGGAAAACCACGCCATGCGGCATGAAGGGGCATCTATACGAACACCACCTAACAAAACGGTCAAATAATTGATACCTATAGTCTCGCGGGCGCTCTCACGAACAGGCCGCAAGATCAAGTTCACTGCATGGCGTCAACCACGGGTGATCCTGTGGGCCACGGCATGTGTGGTGGCCATCGGATTCCTCGTCGCGCTGGAGATCGCCGCGCGTCGCTACGGCGGCGTACCGGGACCGATCACCAACCAGGCGCGCGAGGTGGTGTTCGCGCCCAAGCCGGGTCCGCTGTACGGCGGCCTGGCGTTGATGATGGTGGTGCTGACTTGGCGGCAACGGTTCATCGCGGCCGGCGTCGCGATCGGCGTCGACGTCGTCTTCATACTGGTGCGATGGGCGGTCGACGCCGAGGTGCCGGAGGGTCAGTTCTTCGGCAACGGCGCGTTGTGGGCGATGCTGGGCTGTGCGGTCGTCGCGATCACACGCCGTACCGGCCAGGAACGTGTCCTGCTGCTGAAGGGCGTCGGCCTTGGCCTGCTCCTTGTGACCGGCCGCAAGACCGGTGATACGTGGCTGCTCATCACGGCGAAGACCCGCCCGACCGTGTTCGACCCGTACGTGGCAGTCGCCGACCACGCACTGGGCAACCCGTCGTGGCTTGCGGGCCGGATACTTGAGGCCACGGCACCGATCGGCACCCATGTTCTCGACCTTGTCTACGCCCAGCTCGCGGTGGCGGCGGTCGCCGTCGCCCTGTACCAGCTGCGCAACGTGGCGTCCGAGCGCCGCTTTCCGCGCCACCACCTGGTGCGCACCTTCCTGGTGATCGGCCTCCTCGGCCCGGCCATCTACATGATCTTCCCGGTGGTCGGACCGATCTTCGCCTACGGCCCGGGCACCTCGGGCACCGGCGGCGTGCAGTGGGCGGTGGCCGACCTGTGGCCGGACACACCGCCGCCGATCAGCGTCCCGCACCCGGTGACGTACGACGGGATCACTCCTCGCAACTGCATGCCCAGCCTGCACACGGCGTGGGCCACCGCGATCTTCATCCACTCCCGCAAGGGCCCGCGCATCCTGCGATTCGCGGGGACGTTCTGGCTGACCGCCACGCTCGGCGCGACGCTGGGCTTCGGTTACCACTACGGCGTGGATCTCATTGCCGGCGTGGTGTTCACGCTCACGGTCGAGGCGGCTCTGCGCGCGTTCGACCGCGGCTGGGACCGGCAGGGCGTTCAGCTGGTCGCCTACGGCACGACGGTCTTCGCCGTGCTCCTGGTGTCGTACCGCTATCTGCCGATGGACATGGCCGCGCACCCTCGGGTGTTCGGACCACTTCTCATTCTGGCGCTGGCCTCAGTGATCTACGGCTACGTACGGACCACCAGGCTGTGGGAACCGAAGGCCGCGCCAGCACTCCAACCGAAACCACAACCCGAACCGATCTGAGTCTCTGTGGGCCGTCACCACTGGTGAAAGACCACTCCTGACCAGCCCTTCCGGACCAGTCACAGCCAGTTTTCTTCATCAGCGCCGGTCAACGCCCCGGGCGTGGGAACGGCAGCGCCGGGGACGGGAGGCAGGTCGGTCTTTGCCCGGCCGTGCCACGTTCAGTGGGTGCACCGCGGTTGTGCCTGCCCCGGAGACGGCGGATTCTGTAGGGGATGAACGGGGCTGATGTGGCGCCATGACTGCATGGAACGCGGAGCAGAAGGCTGACTTCCGTGGCCCCCTCGACGTCACCAGGGCGGCCACGGCGGTCGTCGACGCCCAGGACACGGTCATCGGATGGAGCCCCGCGGCGGAGCGGCTCCTCGGTTACCGGCCGCAGGAGATCGTCGGCCGGCCCATGGCCACGTTCCTGGCGCCCGGCCCGACGCCCTCTGTTCTCCCGCTCCCGCTGCCTCCCGGGTTCCAGGGAAACGAGATCCGTGTCGCGCGGCATCGCGACGGGCGTGAACTCATTGTCGGCACCGCCGTGTGCCCTCTGCCGGGCGCCGGCACGGCGTCGCGCGTCCTCGTCGCGACGGAACTGAAGGATCTACGGCTGTGGGAATCCCGGCAGGCCCTCCTGCACGGGCTGGCCACCCAGTCACCCGTCGGCCTGGCCATCTACGACACCGACCTGCACCTGGCCTGGTGCAACGCGGCGTACGAACAGGAGATGGGGCGGCCGTTCGCCGAGTTCCGTGGCTCTCGCCCGGATGAGCTGTACTCCGAGGGAAGATTCGTGTCCAAGGGGCACCCGCCCACGCTCGACGCGGTCATGCGTCACGTCCTGGACACCGGGCAACCCTTTCTGGACCTGCACTTCCAGGGCCGACCGCCCAGCGACCCCGAAACGGACCACCTCTGGTCCTGTGCCTACTACCGGCTCCAGGACGCCGACGGACACGTGTTCGGCGTGTGCGAGGACGCGTTCGACATCTCCGATCGCTTCAGGGCCCAGCGGCGCCTTGCCCTGCTCGTCGAGGCGGGCCGCGGGATCGGAACCGCGCTCGATGTGCTGGCCACCGCCGAGAAGATCACCGAGGTGGCGGTGCCGGAGTTCGCCGCCACGGTCACGGTCGACCTCGCCAGGGCGGTACTGGAAGGCGAGGTTCCGGCCACCAGCGGTTCGGCGGCGATGTCTCTGGTCCGGGTCGCCCGCTGCTCGGCCGATGACGCCGACCAGGAGGGGCCGGGGCAGCCGACCTGCTCTCCTCCCCCTCCCCCGGTGGACCACTCACCCGTGGAGTACCCGCCCGGTTCACCGCAGGACCGTTGTCTCTCATCGGGCGGGCTCGTGCACGACGACACGGTCCTGGTCGTGCCGCTGCGGGCCGGGAACAGCACGCTGGGGCTCGTCACCTTCGTTCGCCGCACCCGTTCGGCCACCTTCGACAGCGGCGAAGTGGCGCTGGCCGTCGAGTTGGTGGCCCGTACTGCCGTGTCCATCGACAACGCCCGCCGCTTCACCCGTGAGCGCACCGCATCCCTTGCCCTCCAGCGCCAGTTGCTGCCACAGCACGTACCGGAGCAGTCAGCGGTCGACCTGGCCTACCGCTACCTGCCCACGGACGACGTGACAGGGGTCGGCGGTGACTGGTTCGACGTCATCCCGCTGTCCGGGACCCGGGTCGGACTCGTGGTCGGGGACGTGGTCGGCCACGGACTGCAGGCGGCCGCCACCATGGGCCGGCTGCGTACGACCGTACGGGCGTTCGCCCAGATGGACATGGATCCCGTCGAGCTGCTTTCGCGGCTCGACGATCTGGTGGCGCAGTCGGCGGAGGAACAGCGGAGCGAGCTGGGAACGCCCGACGGCACCTACGCCGACGTGACCACCGGAGCGACCTGTCTCTACGCGGTCTACGACCCGGTCTCGCGGCGCTGCGTCATGGCCAGGGCAGGGCACCTGCCTCCGGCGCTCGTCGACCCGGACGGCCGGCTGACCTTCCCGGACCTGCCGGCCGGGCCGCCGCTCGGCCTCGGCGGCCTGCCGTTCGAGTCGCTGGACATCGAGCTGCCGGTGGGCAGCCTGCTGGCTCTTTTCACGGACGGCCTGGTCGAGGCCCGCGACCGCGACATCGATCACGGTCTCGACATCCTGGGCCGGGTACTCAGCGACCGGCAGGCGTCACTCGAAGAACTGTGCGACCGGGCGGTGGCGGAGCTGCTGCCGGGCGGCTCGATTGCCGACGACACCGCCCTGCTGCTCATCCGTACCCGCGAACTCGACGCTTCGCAGGTCATCGAGTGGGAACTGCCCGCAGAACCGGTCGCCGCGGGCCATGCCCGGGACCTGGCCACCCAACAGCTGCACCACTGGGGCCTCGAGGAGCTGTCGTTCGCGACCGAGCTCGTCGTCAGCGAGCTGGTGACCAACGCGGTCAGGTACGCCGAAGGCCCGATCCAAGTACGCCTCATCCGCGACCGCACCCTCCTGTGCGAGGTGGCGGACCGGGGCCACACCTCACCGCATCTGCGCCACAGCGGCGAGGACGACGAAGGCGGGCGAGGCCTGTTCATCGTCGCGCAACTCGTCCAGAGGTGGGGGACGCGCTACACCCGCTCCGGCAAGACCATCTGGACCGAACAGGCCTTTCCCAAGACGGGATGAGACGGGTCCGTCCGGGTGACGTGGCCCGGCGCTCAGCCGTTGAAGCGGTCCGGGTCGGGGCCGATCCGCTCGTCGCGGTTCAGCGCGGAGATCTCACCGATGTCGCCCTCGCTGAGCTCGAAGTCGAAGAGGTCGAAGTTCTCCTCGATGCGCTTTTGGGTCACCGACTTGGGGAAGACGATGTCACCGCGCTGGATGTGCCAGCGCAGGGTCACCTGGGCAGGGGACTTGCCCACCCGCTGCGCGATGCGGTTGATCGTCGGGTCGTCGAGCACCTTGCCCTGCGCGATGGGCGACCAGGCCTCGGTGGCGATGTCGTGCTCGGCGCCGAAGGCCCTGACGTCGTCCTGGGTGAAGTAGGGGTGCACCTCGATCTGGTTGACCGCGGGCACCACGTCGCTGCCTTGCAGCAGCCGACGCAGATGGTGGGGCTGGAAGTTGGAGACTCCGATGGCCTTGGACCGCCCGGAGCGGTAGATCTCCTCCAGAGCCTTCCAGGTCTCCACGAAGTCGCCCTTGCCCGGCAGCGGCCAGTGGATGAGGAAGAGGTCCAGGTAGTCGAGGCCCAGGTCCTCCATGGTGCGGTCGAACGCCTTGAGGGCGTCGTCGTGCTCATGGGCGCCGTTGTTGAGCTTGCTGGTCACGAAGATGTCGGCGCGGTCGAGACCGGAGTCACGGACCGCCTCGCCGACCTCCTTCTCGTTGCCGTACATCTGCGCCGTGTCGATGTGCCGGTAGCCGGCCTCCAGCGCGGCCAGCGTCGTCTCGCGGGTCTCCTCCGGCTCGATCTGGAAGGTGCCGAAGCCGAGCTGAGGGATCCGCACTGCGTTGTTGAGGGTGATGGCGGGTACTGCGGTCACGGTTGCTCCTTGGGCATTGCTGGTTTCGCGTGCGGAGGGCTTCGCGTGCGGACGGTTTCGCGTGCAGAGGGCTTCCTGTCGGGGGCTGCTCTCCGTTCACTCGGAACGTCACGCTCCGGCCCCACCCCGGGGTACCCGGCATTGCGATGCACAAACCGCCCATATATCCAAAAAGGGTGCGCACGCCTGCACGGGAGTCGGGTGCCCGGTGAGGGCCCGCCCAGTCATCCCTGGCTTCCCGACCTGGTCGCGGGGCCCACATGGATACGCAGGTCGCCGAACCGGTGGGACGGCCAGCCACGCGCGTGCCCCGGCGGCCGGTCCTCCGCCGCGACGAGGGTGGCCGTCGGCGTCTGCCGGGCGGTCCGCAGGAGGTCCGCCCGGGTGGTACTGGCGTTGTGCCCCTGCGTCTGGGCGGAGGAGCACCCGGCGTAGAAGGCGATCGGCAGCGCCTCGTGCCCGGTCAGCACGCACGGCGGCCGTACGCCGATGCGGTGCAGCTCCGATGCCGTGCGGGCCCAGCCCTCGCGCCCGGCGGTGGAGCGGCTGACGGCGTCCTCCAGGACCGCGTACTGCACGGCCAGATGCCCGGCGAGGCCGAACGCCACCAACGTCACGACCACCGGCCGCCACGCTGGGCGCGGGGTGGTGACCAGGTGGATGAGGGCGTCGGCGACCGGGATGGCGAGCAGCGCGTAGAACGGCAGCAGGAACCGCGGCGCGGCGTATCCGATCATGAACAGGTACGGGAGGCTCGCCGTCGTGGCGCAGGCCAGCGGCAGAAGCGTGCCGCCGGTGCGCCGGGACCTGACCGCGACGGCGAGACCCAGTGCGGCGAGCAGCGGCAGGGCGAACCACCACGCGATCAACTCCGGCGCCGGAACCGAACCGGTGCACGGGCGGCACAGGGTCTGGCCGCGCAGGCTGCGCAGCTGATCGAGGACGGCGATGTTCCAGCCGAGGCCGCCCTGGATCCGGGAGGCATCCGCCAGCCGCGCGCCCAGGCCCCCGAAACTGATGTGCGCCTCGACGATCCACCCGACCGCCCCTGTCCCCAGCCCCACGACGAGCGCCGCCGGCAGCCGCGGTCGCCGCCACCGGGGAGCACACACCAACAGAACGAACAGGGGGAGGGTCACCCAGACGGCGTCGGTGGGCCGCATCCACGCCATCAGGGCCGCGCTCGCGGCCACGCCCCACAGGGCGGCCCGGTCGCGGCGGTCCGCCCGGACGCGCAGGAAGCATCCGACGCCCGCCAGGGCACCGATCGCGACCCAGTAGTTGGGCATGACCTCAGGGCCGTAGAACACGGTCACCCAGAGCGTCGCGAACAGGGCTCCGGCGAGGGCCACCACCCGTACGGGGAACAGTCCGCGCCAGACGCGCAGCGCCAGGAACAGGCCGAGCCCGGACAGCAGGGCCAGATAGACCCGCAGGAGTGAGGTGGACGACGACCACGAGGCGATCGGCGCGACCAGCAGGGAGATCCCGCGGGAACGGGGTGCGCTGAAGAACGCCGCCGGAGCGTGGCCGCTCACCTGGCTGACGTACACCGCCTCGTCCCAGCCGAGACCCATTCCGGGCCGTACGAGCGCCAATTGGGCCAGCGTGAAAGCCACCGCCACCGCGGCGAGCCAGCCCTGGCCTCCGGTGCGGCGCGGGGTGCGCACGACCTGCATCGCGCCGCGGTGGTCCATTCCGACGAGCGGCACGTTCAAGGTCCTGGCCATCGCCCGCCTTTCCCCCTACACGCCGTAGGGCTCCTCTGCTGACCTACAGGGCGCAGGACAGAAGGCCGGTACAAACGTGGACAAACTAACCCGACCTCTGCGGGAGCGCAGGGCGAAGATCGAGGATGTGCACGGGCGGCCGTCCGGCGTCGCCACAACAGAAGGGGCCCCGCCCGCCGCACCGAGAGACGCTCGGCGAGCGTGGGCAGGGCCCCACCTCTGTCTTGCCTGACTGGCCATCACGTGCAGCGTCAGGCTGCCTGGTTCACCTGGATCATCCGGTTCACCTGGTTCATCTGGTTCATCTGGTTCAGCGACAGAGGGCCGCGACCACGACCTTGTCGACGCGCTTTCTGCCCGCCTCGTCGCTCAGTTGCATGGTCACCGCGACATTGGCGGCGCGGCCGTCGTCGGTGGCTCCGCCCCGGGTCTCGTATCCCGGGAAGCTGCCGCCATGGCCCCAGTAGAGGCCGTCCCCGCACGGAAGCGGCTTGCTCACGATCCCCAGGCCGTAGCGGGCGCCGCGTCCGAAGGTCCCTTCGGCGGGGCGGGTGGAACCGCGCATCTGGGCGAGCTGTGCCCGCGGGAGGAGGTCGCCGGACAGGAGTGCGGAGTAGAAACGGTTGAGGTCGGAGTTGGTGGAGACCAGCTGACCTGCGGCCCACCCCCAGGAAGGGTCGATCTCCGTGACGTCCTGCAGAGGCGCGTCGGCCGCGTCCCGGTAGTAGCCGTGGGGATGGGGTTCTCGGATGGTCGCGTCGCCGGGGGCGGGGAAGTAGGTGTGGCGCAGCCCGATGCGCTTGATGATGCGCTGGTCCATCTCCTTGGCGAGAGGGCGGCCGGTGACCTTCTCGACGATCAGACCGGCCAGGACGTAGTTCGTGTTGCTGTACGCCCATTTCTTTCCCGGGGCGAAGTCAGCCTTGTGCTGGAGTGCGATGTCGACGAGCTCGCGGGGCTCGAAGTAGCGGACGTCGTCCCCGAGGTAGTTGCTGTAGTTGGGGAGCCCACTGGTCTGCTGCAGGAGATGGCGGACGGTGATGCGGCGTCCGTCGATGCCCTTTCCGCGGACGAGGCCCGGCAGATAGGTGTCGACCGGGGCGTCGAGGCGGATCTTCCCTTCACCGACCAGCTGCAGCACGACCACCGCGGTGAATGTCTTGGTGTTGCTGCCGATCCGCACCTGCCCGTCTCTGGGCACCTTCGAGCCGGTGGCCAGATCGCCGACCCCCGCGGTGTAGTCACGGGTGCGGCCCTCGCGGTCCTGGGTGCCGGCCAGCGCGGCGGGCAGGCCGTCGGTGTGCACCAGCGAGTTCAGGCCCTGCTGGACGGTGTCCGGCCTGGCGGCGGCGGAGGCCGCGGGCGGTGCGAGGGCACCCATCGTCATGACGCCTACGGCCACCGCGGCCGCGGCCGGGACGGCCCTGCGCAGACCGCTCTGCTGCCTGGACCTGGGAGAACGGGACCTCTGCCATACCTGCTCACGCACGAGCCAACTCCTACGGAATCTTGGAAAACCACCGGCATATGCCGGTCCCAGCATTTCCGTAGGCGGCTGCCCGGGACGATCCCGCTAGCCGCCCGGCTCCGGGTAGGGCTATCCCCCGGTACCCAGGTACCCCATCGCAGACGCCGTCTCCGCGACGGAGGAGCCTCCTCCAGCACCGGCCCTGCCCGTCACCCGACACCGAACAGCCGCCGCTCATCCCGCGATCGAGTCCAGCTGCTCGGCCGCGGGACGCAGCGCCCACAGGTCCCCGCCGGGCGGTGTCTCCAGCTTCGGGACCGCCTCGCGAGCGGCCGCGTCCCCCGCGTCGGCCGCCGCGTGCACGACGTCACTCGCGGCGAACCGGTGGAATTCCAGCTCGGGGTGCGGCCACTTAGCCGCCCCCGTGGCCGCGGGCAGCAGATAGTCGACGGCCTTGAACAGGCTCTGTCCGTCGGGCCCTTGGTGCGACCAGAGGTCCACGCCGACGTTCCGGCCGATGGCGGCGAGCCGGGTGTAGGCGACCAGGTCGAAGGTCGAGTAGTGCCAGCTCCGCGTCCGGGCGAGCTCCTGCGGCTGGCTGCCGTCGGCCGCGATCTGCGGGTCGATGCGGCGGGCTCGGGCGTCGAGGACGGTGCGCCGGGCGAGCGCCGTGTCCCCGGTGGCGTAGGCGAGGGCGGCGACCTGCATGTCGTAGAACGTGCCGTGATTGTTCTGCGCGGCGCTCTCCTGCTTGCCGAAGTCGCTGTCGACGAGCCAGGTCAGGAAGTCCTTGTTCCATTTCCCCATCGCGGAGCGGTCGCTCTTCGACCAACCGGGCGCGCCCGTGCCGAGGATGGCGATCGCGTCCACGACGCTCGTGTACGACTGCGAGAAGTCGATGATGCCGATGGCGCGGCCGTCGTACTTGCAGGGGATGAACTGCGCGTGGTCCAGGTTCGGGTTCATCTTGGTCGCCGGGTCGAGGAACCAGGTGCGCAGGACGGAGGCGGCCTTCTCGGCGTACCGCTTCTTGCCGGTGTAGTACCAGGCGAGCGTGAGGTCGTACGTCGAGTCGAAGACCTTCTCCACGTCCTGACGGTCGGTCCCGGTGTCGACCTCGGGGTTGCGCTGCCCGTCGCGCTGTTCGTACGGGCAGCCCCACGGATTGTCGGCGGTCGGCGTCTGCGTGGGCCACCAGTAGGGCGCCTGGCTCAGATAGTCGTGCACGTCGCCGCCGGGCGCGGGCTTCGGTTTGTCGACGACCGTCCAGGGCCCCTGGTCGATCCAGGCGTCGGCGCGGTCCTTCAAGTCCCGGACCGAGCGCTTCAGTTGGGGGTCGCCGTGGTCCAGGCGGAGCTTGGTCCGCTGGAGCCGTTCGCCGTCGAGCACGGCGGTTCGCGGGGCGCCATCGCGGGCGGTGGCGTTCGCGGTCGGCAGCAAGACGGAGGCGAGGGCCGCCGCCGCGGTGAGCAAAGCGCCGAACCGTACCCGGGATCTTGCGCGCATCACACACTCCAGTCACAGTCACGGATCAGCGGCGAGTCATGAATGTGAACATCGTTCGCCATGCGGACCGGGCGAGCGTAGAACCAGCGGGGTCACGCAGGCAACGGGTGTGACACGACGATCACTTGTGTACCGATGTGTACCGACTGGCGCTCTACGTCGAGGAAGGGGCTTCCATCTAGGACCACATCTGGCCTATATAACCCATAGCGTGGTCCATGACCGGCGGGACAGGCACCTTCGGAAGGCTGCAACCATGACTGCGAACGAGCTGACCACCACCCCAGACCTGGCGGAGGCCCCGGCCGTCACCGTCACCGGTGAGCGTGCCGAATGGCTGGAGACGCTGGCCAAGCACCGGTACTTCCTGCGCTTCACCACCCGTGACCTGACCGACGAGCAGGCCGGGCTTCGGACCACCGCCGGCGAGCTGTGTCTCGGCGGCCTGATCAAGCACGTGACCGAGGTCGAGAAGACCTGGGTGGACTTCATCCTGGACGGCCCGTCGACGATGGCGGATGTCACGGACCTGTCCGAGGACGACTTGACCAGTCGGGCCGACGGGTTCCGGCTGCTGCCGGGCGAGACGCTGGCGGGCGTACTCGCCGACTACGCCGAGGTGGCCCGCCGGACCGACGAACTGGTCGCCACACTGCCCGACTTGGACGTCGCGTGGCCGCTGCCGAAGGCCCCGTGGTTCGAGCCCGGTGCGCAGTGGTCGGCACGCCGGGCGCTGATGCACATCGTCACCGAGACCGCCCAGCACTCCGGACACGCCGACATCATCCGCGAGTCCCTGGACGGCGCGACGAGCATGGCCTGAGGCGCGTCCCGCCCGGCAGCAGCATCAGCAGTGGGTCACGGCCGGGAGGGATCACGAACCACAGGCCTTGAAGGCACTGAAGGCACTGAAGGCACTGACTGACTTTTCAGTTTCGAGAAGATCCACCCTGGAACCCGGAGCTACTTCTCCCGCAGCAGCGCCAGCTCGGCGTCGATGGCACCGCGCAGCAGGTCACGCGCGTGGTCGATCTGCAGTCCACCGCTGAGCCAGCGCATGCTGAGCCCTTCGAGCAGGGCGGTGAGCCGCTCGCCCGCGGCGGCCAGGGCGGGCGCGGGGGCCGTCGGCGTCACCTGACCGAGGAGAGCCGCCACCTCCTGCACCCACACCAGGGTCGCCCTGGCGAGGTCCTCCCGCAGCACTTCGTCGAAGACGGCGCTCGCCCGCAGCTCGCCCCAGGCGGAGCTGTTCTCCCTGACCACCGGGGTGTCCTGCAGTTCCAGGAGGAGGGTCTCCGCCAGCTCCTCACGCGGAGCGAGCGGTTCGGCGTCCACCGCGCGGCCTGTGGTGTAGCGCTCCGCACGGTCGTTGATGAACTCCAGCGTGTGGCGCAGGATCCCGGTGCGGTCCTTGAAGTGGTAGTAGATCAACCCGGTCGAAACACCCGCCTCCGCGGCGAGCTCTTCGACGCGCAAGCCGCGGACGCCGCGACGGGCGATGAGCCGTGCGGCCGCTTCGAGGATCTGAGTAGTGCGAGACGCCATGAATCCGAACCCTATCGGGCCGTTCCCCGCCCGGTGATCTCGGGCGACCGGCAGAAAGCGACACCTGGGCGGACGCGGGCGCCTCCATGCCCACCTTCTCGGCCCCTCCTCGCCCCCTCCTCGGCCCCTCCTCGACTCTTTGACTGAATTTTCAGTCCGTGTCACAGTCGACGTGTCGAGAGCGTGGGGCGGCTTCGTCCGCGCCGCGCTCGCCGCGCGTCCCGCCATGCCGATGGATAGCTTGATCCCCATCACGATGATCGGAGTTCACCGTGTCCCCCCTCCTCCCGCCGCTCCCCTCCCGCCGCTCGGCCCTGCGCGCACTGGCCGGTGTCGGCACCGTGGTCCTGGGTGCCTCTGCCTGCGGCCCTGGAGACGAAACCGCCGGGGCCGCGAGCACCGCGGGTGATGCGGACACGGCGGCAAAGGGGCTGCGCATGGGCGCCGAGTGGGAGAGTCACGCGCGCACCTTCATGTCGTGGCCCGCCCTGGAGTCGGTGTGGGAGGAGGATCTCCCCTACGTACGCCAGGACATCGCCCGCATCGCCCGCACCATCGCGGAGTACGAGTCCGTCGTGATGATGGCCAGGCCCGACCAGCACAAGGCCGCCCAGAAGGCCTGCGGGCGTGACGTCGAGGTCATCCCGCTGGCCGTCGACGACCTGTGGGCCCGCGACACCGTGCCCGTGTTCGTGGAACAGGACGGCGACGTCGTCGGCGTCGACTTCAATTTCAACGGGTGGGGCGACAAGCAGGAGCACACGAACGACGCCCGGGTGGGCCGCACCCTCCTGTCGCGGTACGACATCCCCCGCAGGAAGGCCCCCCTGATCGCCGAGGGCGGCTCCTTCGAGACCGACGGCGAGGGCACCCTCCTCATCACGCAGAGCTCGATCGTCAACGACAACCGCAACCGCGGAAAGAGCCAGGCCCAGATCGAGGCCGAGATCAAGCGGACCTTGGGCATCAAGAAGGTGATCTGGCTGGCCGGTGTGCGCGGCGAGGACATCACCGACGCCCATGTGGACAGTCTCGTGCGCTTCACCGCACCCGGCGTGGTCCTCCTCGACCGGGCGCACCCCGATATGCCCGCCGACTCCTGGTCACGCGCGGCCGACCAGGCCAAGTCCGTACTCAGCAAGGCCACCGACGCCGACGGCCGGTCCTTCGAGATCATCGACCTGCCCCAGCCCGACCTGTACGACATCACCGGCGAGGGCGACGACTTCGTCTCCACCTACGCCAACTTCTACGTCGCCAACGACTCCGTGTTCATGCCCAAGTTCGGAGACCGCAAGGCCGACAGGCGCGCCCGCAGCATCCTTCAGGAACACTTCCCCAAGCGCGACATCGTGCCCATCCCCATCGACACCATCGCCTCCGGTGGCGGCGGCATCCACTGCTCCACACACGACGAGCCCGGAAAGCCGGTCGACTGAGCCCGGCCACCCGCGGAGACGGGCGGGGTGGCCTCAGCAACACCCCCGGCTCGGGCCCCAGACCTCCTGCCCCGCGGTCACCGTCGGCGCAGGCTTACTCCCGTAACCAGCGAACAGTCCGGCGGTCCCCCGCCGGACACCGAGCGGAACGGGGAGACATGATGGCCAGTCATACACGGCGGAGGATTCTCCAAGGGGCGGCGCTCACGGCGGCGGGCAGCGTGGTCGGTGGCTACGCTCTCGGCCAACACGCCCCGGCGGCGCAGGCCGCGACGCGCGGGGCGACGGCCGGCGGCAAGAAGTCACTCCCGTTTCTGGAGGGCGCTTTCGCGCCGGTCACCGAGGAGTTGACCGCGTTCGACCTGAAGGTGACCGGCCGCGTGCCGCGCGACCTGGACGGCCGCTTCCTGCGCACAGGACCGAACGCCCTGGGCCTCGAGGACCCGCGGGCACACCACTGGATGCTGGGCGACGGCATGGTGCACGGGGTACGGCTGCGCGGCGGACGCGCCGAGTGGTACCGCAACCGCTGGGTGCGCTCCTCGCAGGTCGCGAAGAAGCTGGGCGAGACGTACCCGGGTGAGGCACCGCCGGACGACTTCGCGTGCAACACGCACGTGATCCCGTACAAGGGCCGGATCCTGGCGCTCCAGGAGGGCGGACCGCTGCCCTACGAACTGGACGGCGAGCTCGACACGGTGCGACCGTACGACTTCCGCTCCACGCTGCGGGGCGCGTTCACCGCGCACACCAAGTACGACGCGGCGGCGGACGAGCTGCACGCGGTGGCGTACTACCCCACCTGGGACCACGTACGGCACATCATGATCGACCGGACCGGGCGGGTGGCGCGGACCAGCAAGATCCCGGTGGCGGACGCGCCGATGATGCACGACTTCGCCCTCACCCAGAAGTACGTGGTGATCGTGGACGTCCCGATCACGTTCGACGCGGCGGCCGCGGAGGCGGGGGCGACGGTGCCGTACATCTGGAACGGCCACCACCCCATGCGCGTCGGGATCATGCCGCGGGCCGGAGGTGCCACCCGCTGGTTCGAGATCGACCCGGTCTACTTCTCGCACACCCTGAACGCGTACGACCAGGGCGACACGGTGGTGGTGGAGTACACCGGCATGCCCGCCCCGTTCTACGCGGCCGGTCGGGGCAGCGGCGGCCCTTCCGCGACCGGCACGCCGACGCTCGACCGCTGGACGGTCGACCTGCGCACCGGCCGGGTCCGCAGCAGCCGCATCGACGACCTGCCGCAGGAGTTCCCTCGCGTCAACGAATCCCTGGTCTCCCGCCGGCACCGCTTCGGGTACACGGCGAGCGCGGCCGAGATGTGGCGTGCGTACGAGACGGTGGACGGGGTCGTACCGGACGGCAAGTTCACCAACTGCCTGGTGAAACACGACATGTTGCGCGACAGCAAGCAGGTCGTCCGCTTCCCGAAGGGCGCGGCGGCGAGCGAGCCGGTGTTCGTTCCGCGCCGGGGCGCGCGGGACGAGGACGACGGCTACATCCTCTCCTACGTGAACGACCCCGACCGCGGCGCAACCGATCTGGTGATCCTCGCGGCACAGGACTTCACAGGCCACCCGCTGGCCCGCGTCCACCTGCCAGGACGGGTACCGCTCGGCTTCCACGGAAGCTGGGTGGGGGACGCGTAGCAGCCGGGCGCTCCGGTGGGCCGCAGGAAGCCGCTCTCTGGTCCAGGCGTTCTAGACTCGCCGGGTGACCAGCGATCTTCTCCGTCTCACCGTTCTGGGTTCCGCGACGCCTTATGCGAGCGTGGACAGTCCGTGCTCCGGATATCTGGTGTCCGGCGGCGGCGCCCGGGTGTGGGTGGACGCGGGCAGTGGGACGCTGGCGCAGTTGCAACGGCACGTGCGGCTGGATGAGTTGGACGCCATCTGGATCTCACATCTGCACGCCGATCACAGCGCGGATCTGCTGACCGCCTATTACGGCGCGCTCTTCGCGGACGTTCGGCTCACCGCGCCCATCCCCTTGTACGGGCCGCGGGGCATCGCCGACCGGCTGGCTCATTTCCTCACGAACACCGAGGTCCGAAGCCCGATCGAATCGGCCTTCGAAGTTCATGAACTGCACGACGGACACCGGGTGCGCATCGGTGCGCTCACGCTGACCAGCCGCGCGGTGGCGCACGGCATCCCGGCGTTCGCCCTGCGCGTCGAGGCCGCGGGCAGATCGTTGGTCTACTCCGGGGACACCGCGCCGTGCGCCAACCTCACGAGTCTGGCCGAGGGTTGCGACGTACTGCTGTGTGAGGCCGACAGCGCGCAGCCGCCCGCGGAGGGCGAACAGGTCCATCACACGCCCGAAGAGGCCGGGGACACGGCCGCCGCGGCCCGCGCCGGCCGGTTGATCGTCACGCATGTGGGCCGCTCCCTCTCGCCGGGACAGGCGGTGGCCCGCGCCGCGACCCGCTTCGACGGCCCCGTCGACCATGCCGCCCCAGGGGCCACCTTCCCGGTCGGTTGAAACACGACAGAGGCCTTGGCCGGCGTGGCCGCCGCCACGCCGGCCAAGGCCGCCGCACGTTACGCGCCGCCTCCGATTTCGGCGCCGACCGCCGCCAGTGCGGTGGTGACGGGCTGGAAGAACGTCTCGCCGCCCGCCGTACAGTCGCCGCTGCCGCCCGAGGTGAGGCCGATCGCGCTCCCGTCGGTGGTGAACAGCGAGCCTCCGCTGTCTCCCGGTTCGGCACAGACATCGGTCTGGATGAGGCCGCTGACCGTGCCTTCCGGGTAGTTCACCGTGGCGTTGAGGCCGGTGACCGCCCCGGTCTGGAGGCCGGTGGTGCTGCCCATGCGGGACACCTCGAGCCCGACCGCCGCCTCGGCGACCTGCGTGATCTCTGTGGTCTGGCCATCGCCCGTGTTGACCACGCTCGGGGCATCGGCGGCCGGGTCGTCGTACGTGACCAGTGCGAAGTCGCCGTCACCCGGGAACGTCGCGGCCTGGACGGTGCCGATGGCCGCGCCGTCCTGGGCGTCCGACCAGCTCTCGGCGGCCACCCCGCAGTGCCCGGCGGTGAGGAAGCCGGGGCTGCCGTCGTCGGTCGTCACGTTGAAGCCGAGCGAACAGCGTGAGCCGCCTCCGAAGATGGCGTCACCGCCTGCGGCGAAGGGCTTGAACTCTCCCGCGGACTTCTGGATGCGGGCCATTCCTGTTCCGAGCGACTCGACGGTCGTCTCGAGCTTGTCCCAGCGTTCACCGGTGACCGTGCGGTCGGCCGTGACCACGATCTGATTGGTCCTGGGGTCGGTGGCCCACGCGGTTCCGGCCATGGTGGCCCGACTGGCCAACGTCTTTGTTGCGGAACCCAGTTCACCGTTGCTGTTGTCGACGCTCCGCGCCACCGCTCCAGTTCTGTTCACCTCGTTCACCGCGTCGGCGTCGCCCGCGACGTTGACGACGAGCTGCTGCTTGTCCTCGTCGTAGAACGCCCCGCCGTAGGCGTCACCGAGCTCCGAGGCCAGCGGCTCGACAAGCTTCGTCGCCGATGCCGCGCTGATCCTCTTGGCGGCGGCACCTGAGGCGTTTTCCGTCCCGGATTGCGAGGCGTTGGCCTGCTGCAGCAGGACGGCCGTCGCGACCATGCCCATGGCCGCGGCCCCTGCCAGAACGGCCTTTCGCTTGGGTATTCGCTTGTGCCTCAACTCGTCGCCTCCTGTGGGGGATGCCGAATCCGATCACCGGCCGAAGCCGGGGACATGTCCGGCCCTAGATACGGGTGAGACCAGAGTTGCGTTCATCGGCACCGCCGAAGACGGTGTCTGACGGGCAGTCGGAGGCCAGAGCTGACGGTTCACCAGATTGGGAGGCGCGTGGCGGGGTAGCCTCACGCGGCTATGCCCAACGATCAGACTGGTGGCGCGAAGCCCGACAGGTCGACGTTCGATGACGTCTTCTGCGGCCTGCTGCCGAGGCTCTATCGCAGAGCCGTGATGTTCTCCGGATCACGGCAGCTCGCCGAGGACGCCGTGCACGAGGCCTATCTCAAGCTCGCCGGCCGTCCCGAACGGCTGCTCGCACATCCCGAGCCCTACGCCTACGCTTTCTCGGCACTGCTGAGCGCCGTGCGGGACGCGTACCGCAGGGAGAGACGGCAGGTGCTCATCGAGGACGTCGAGACGCATGCCGGGGTGAGGGCGCTCGAGAGCGGGGGTGCGCACGGTGGTGCCTTCGTCGACGGCGCCTGGGACGGCGGACTTGAGCGGCGGCAGGGCGAGTGGGAGGCTGTGCGGCTGCTGAGCAGGCTCTCGGCGCGCCAGGCGGGTGTCGTCATCCTCGTCGATCTCGACGGCTACACCATCGACGAGGCCGCGAAGATCATGAAGGTGCACCGGGGGACCGCGGCCCGCCATCGTGCCCGCGCCCTGGACAGCCTGCGCGGCATGCTCGTCGAATCACGGTCCGGGCCGAGCCCCGAGGAAGGGAGGGCGTCATGAACTCGACTCCGGGCCCCCCGGGGCAGCCTCCCCCGGACGACGCCGCGGTCGCCGTGCTGCGCGAGCGGTTGCGCGCGGCCGACGAGGCGATCGAGGTCCCGCACGGACTGTGGGACCGCGTCCGTGCGGACGCCCCCGCCGGGCGCCGGCAGCGCTGGACGCGTCGCCTTGCCCCGCTCGACGTACCGGGCACGGCCCGTGCTCGCCTGGCTCTCGTCGTCGCGGCGGCGCTNNGCTGGTCGGCGCGGTCGCGCTGGGGACGTGGTGGCTGGTGCGCCCAGACGCGGGGCACCGGCCGGCACCGCCCGCAGGCGCGCGGAGCGTGACCGTCACGGTGCACAACGCGGAGTCGGCCTGCCGTGAACTGCGCACCCTGGAGTGCGCGTTGCGGGTCGCGAAGGATCCGTACGGGCGGTATGCCGCACCCGGCAACCGCGCGGCCCGCGTCTGGCACGGCGACCGCATGAAGGCACTGTGCGTCGTCACCGACGGCACGCTCGTGCGGGACGAGAAGGGGATCACATCCACCCGGTGGTACTTGGTGCGCACCGCGCTCGGCACGGAGGGCTGGCTCCCCGGTGTCCGTACGCGCAACAGCGCGGAGGTGCCCGACTGCGTGGAGGACGACCACTGACACGTTTGTGACGCAGGTCACATCAACAGGTGTCATACAGGAGGCCGTGCCGCCCCGTGTAGCGCATGAGAGTACGCACTACACGGGGAGAACGAGCATGAGCGTACGTACCTTTCTGACCGGGACCGTGGCGGCCGTGGCGCTGACCGCGGGCGGGCTCGCCATGACGGCGGGCACGGCATCCGCCGAGGCGGCGCCGAAGGCCGAAGCGGCTGCCGCCTTCACCGTCTGGGCCACCGATGTGAACGTCCGCGACAACCCGCAGTCGCCCGCGACCTGTGACGGATTCCCGTCGCCGGGCAACTGCCCGGTCGTGTCCGGCAAGTTGCAGCCGGGGCAGCAGTTCGAGGCCCGCTGCCAGCGCAAGGGCGAGGCGGTGAGCGGCAACGACTGGTGGGTGTTCATCGAGCGGGGTGACTCGCGCGGCTGGATCGCCAGTTACTTCGTGGACACGCCCTCCAACCAGCTGCCCGGTGTACCGGTCTGCGGCGCCTGACCAACCGAACCAACCACCCAACGGGGAGACAGAGATGAGGATTCCGCGAAACACGGGCCGGACCGTGGCACTGGCGGTGGCCGTCGGCGCGCTGGCGCTGACCGCGCCGTCGACGGCGTCGGCCGGGAGCGCGCCGTCCGCCGGGGTCAAGCCCGCGGCAGCACAGAAGGCGCAGGCGGGCAAGGAGGTCCAGGTCTGGGCCGACCATGTGCGCCTGCACGTCGAACCGTTCGTCAACTCGCCCTCACCGACCACCTTCGGGCCGGGCAAGCTGATCGACTTCTGCCAGCGGCAGGGCGACTTCGTCTCCGAGCCGGGCCAGGGATCGAGCAGCTGGTGGTCCTACGTGGAGCTGCCCGGCGGCAGTGACGGACTGTGGATCAGCAACGTCTATCTGGTCGGCGGGGAGAAGATCGACGGGGTGCCCGACTGCTGACCCCGCCCCCTGTCACGCGCCTCCCGCCGCCGCCCAAGGCGGCGGGAGGCGCGCCTCGTTGTCTCCCGTGACCGCTTCACCGGCGTGATCGCGGCTCATGGTTTCTCCGGGTCCGGCACCGGTGCGACTACGGGTGCGGCCGTCGCTCCGGCCGACATGAGTCTCTCCGCCAGCTCGCGACAGCGCTCCCCGAGCTCCGGAGGGTCGAGCACCTCGAAGTCATGACCAAGCAGGAGCACATGCATCAGCACGGCGTCGAGGCGTTCGCCGCCGCTGAGCACCTCGCAGCGTCCGCTCCCCCGCCCTCGTACGACGGCCGCCGACGCCGGAATCTGCGCACGCACCGTGCCGGCCGACGCATGGACGAGGAAGCGTGCCTGGTGCGAGTAGACCCGACTCGCCACGCCCTCCTGTACGTACGTCGCCGCGTCGGGCGCCTCGCGTGGGCGGAAGCGCCAGGTCCGTGCGGACGCGTCGGTCATCCGGTCGACGCGGAAGGTGCGCCAGTCGTCGCGATCGAGGTCGTAGGCGAGGAGATACCAGCGCCGGTCGGAGGCGACCAGGCGGTAGGGCTCGACCCGCCGCCGTCGCACCTCACTTCCTGGGGGAACCTCCCGGCCGAATTCCGAGGGAGAGTAGTCGAAGCCGGCCTCGACCTCGTCCCTGCAGGCTCTGGCCAGCGTCATGAGCACCTCGGGGTCGACGGGTGTGCGGCCGCCGCCGAAGAACTCCACCGAGCCGGACAGCGCGCGCACCTCGTGCCGGAGCCGGGTGGGCAGCACCTGGTCGAGCTTGGTCAGCGCCTGGAGTGCGGCGTCGCCCGCGCCCGCGACCGCGCCTCCCGCACCGGCGAGCAGCGAGACCGCGGTGGCGATCGCCTCCTGGTCGTCGAGGAGCAGCGGCGGCAACTCCTGCCCCGGACCGAGTCGGTAGCCGCCGCCGACTCCCTGGCCCGCGTGGACCGGATAGCCGAGCGTGCGCAGCCGCTCCACATCACGCCGCACCGTGCGCGACGTGACCCCGAGCCGGTCGGCAAGCTCGGGGCCGGTCCAGACCCGGCGCTGCTGCAGCAACCCGAGCAAGGTGAGCACCCGCTCCGTCGTACCCCGATCATCACCGCGTGCCCCGTCCATGTCGCCACCCTGCCAGAGATGCCGATATAGCGGACCGATCCTGTCCGCCAGGGGTGCGACGGTGGCTCCATGAACGCAGACGAAGTCTCCGGTGCCGACGCGTGGAGCGTGTGGCCGCGCGGCAGCGGCGTCGTACGAGAGCTGGGAGTATGCCGACAGCGCGGCCACCGCGCTCGGGCGCTGCCCATCCACCGCGAGCTGATCCACCGTCTGTCCGAGGTCCGTCCGCCGCGCGGCCTCTCCCCGCACGCGCGTCCCGCTACGAACGGAGCAATCCGATGAGCCGCCACATCCAGGTCACCTTCGATGCCCACGACCCGCGGGCGCTGTCGTCCTTCTGGCGCGAAGTGCTGGGCTATGTCCATCCCGGCCCGCCCGGTGTCGATCTGCCCGAGGGCGCCGACGCGCTGGCGGCGTGGGACGACTTCCTCGCGCGGATCGGCGTACCGGAGGATCAGCGCAACTCGAGGTCGGCCATCGAGGACCCGGCCGGGGACGGCCCACGCGTCTTCTTCCAGCAGGTGCCGGAGGACAAGGTCGCCAAGAACCGCGTCCACCTCGACGTCCGCGCGGCTCCCGGCCTTGAGGGTGAGGAGCGGATGGCCGCGCTGGAGGCCGAGTGCGACCGCCTGGTCGCGCTGGGAGCGAAGCGGGTACGCCGTGACGAGCCCGCTCCCCCGATGAGCTCCGGGTACATCGTGATGACCGACCCCGAGGGCAACGAGTTCTGCCTGGACTGACGCGCCCCGTCGTGACCGTGTGTGACGGCTGGACGCGCGAGGTGACCGTGAGCCGCCTACGTTGAACGCAGAGGCCCACACGCCGGGTGAGTCCGGTGGGCGCTGCATCGACAAAGGAGTGGTCATGGCTGACAAGGGCGGCATGGACAAGATGAAGGGCAAGGCCAAGGAGATGACGGGCAAGGTCACGGGTGACCGTGGCAAGCAGGCCGAAGGCAAGGTGGACCAGGCGAAGGGCGAGGCCAAGAAGGCCATGGGCGACGCGCGCGAGCGGGCCCAGGAGTCGCAGGAGTCCCTCAAGCGCCGTCACACCTGACCGGCTCAGCCGCAGGCCCCCGCCCACTCGCGTGCGGGGGCTTCGGCCGTTCTGGACGCATGGAAGTTCGGGCGCATGGACGCTTGGACGCTTGGACGCACAGCCGGGGTGTCGGCCGCGCGGGGCACGGGCGCTCTGGGCCGCCACGATGAATCGGACCGGGTGCCACAGCGTGTCGGACGCGCGGGTTCCGCCCACCGGGCAGGGGTGAGGCATCGTCAGAACAGCTCGTACCCGCGCGGATCACCGCCGCGGTGCGGCAGCTCAACTCAGCTACCGGCGGCCCGCGAAGGAGAGCAGATCTGGTGCGAGGAACGCGCGGAGCGAGACCGGGTGCGCTCGCGGCAGTGCTGCTTGCCGCGCTGAGCGGCTGCGGCAGCGTCCAGGAGCGCGAGGACTCCGCCGCGGCGGCGGTGTCCCGCTTCCAGGAGAGTCTGCGCGCCTCGGACACCGCGCGTGGCTGCGCGGCGCTGGCCCCCGGGACCCGCGACGAGCTGGAGCAGACCGCCGAACTGCCGTGCACGCGTGCCCTGCCCGACGCGGGGCTGCCCGGCGCGGGGCTGCCCGAGGCGGACGACGTGAGCGTCGTCGACGTGTACGGGCGTCAGGCCCGTGTCGTGACGAACCGCGACACGCTCTTCCTGTCGTCCTTCCCCGGCGGGTGGAAGATCACGGCGGCCGGCTGCGCCGAGCGCCCGGGCATGCCGTATCAGTGCCTGGTCAAGGGCGGTTGACGGATGCGGACGTTGTTCACGCTGTATCTCCTGATGGTGACCGGGGGCCTGGTCTACTGCATCGCCCTGGGGCTGATGCAGCGATGACGCGGGCCGGACGGTTTCTGCACGCCAACGGACTGACCCTGGTGTTCGGCACGGCGTTCGTCCTCGCCTTGGCCGGACAGGCGGTCACCGGGCACGCCGACTTCAACAACCAGCTCGTCGCCGAGCAACTGCATCCGGTGAGCTTCGGCGGCTACCTCCTCACCTCCGACTTCGCCGTGGACGTGACGGAGAACTGGCAGTCCGAGTATCTGCAGTTCTTCCTCTACATCTTCGGCACGGTCTGGCTGCTCCAGAAAGGGTCGCCCGAGTCCAAGAAGCTCGACAAAGCGGGCCCCGAGGCGGACGAGGACCAGAAGGTCGGCCGGTACGCGAAGCCCGACTCACCGCGCTGGGCGTCCGCGGGCGGGGTGCGCCAGGCCTGGTACTCCCGGTCCCTCGGCACCCTCATGTGCACGCTGTTCCTGCTCTCCTGGCTGACACAGTCCATCACCGGAGTGGCCGCGTACAACGAGGAGCACCTACGGGAACTCCAGGCGCCGATCAGCTGGTTCGAGTACCTGGGCGCCGCGGACTTCTGGAACCGCACGCTGCAGAACTGGCAGTCCGAACTCCTCGCCGTCGGGTCCATGGCCATCTTCTCCGTCTATCTGCGCCAACGCGGCTCACCGGAGTCGAAGCCGGTCGGCTCGGCCCACACCTCGACCGGGGTCGAAGGCGGCTGAGAGCCCGTCGTTCCGGCCGGCGTCTCGCTGATCACCGCTGACCGGTCGAGAGCGCGTACGGCGGAATGCCCGCATCGCCCGCCGCCTCCCGCAGGACGTCCTTGAGCATGTCCGGGGTCAGCCGACCCGTGAACGTGTTGCGCTGGCTGACGTGGAAGCAGCCGTACAGGGTCACCGGACCCGGGTCGCCGGATTCGCCGGATTCGCCGGATTCACCGGATTCACCGAGTGGGAGGGCGCCCGAGCGGCCTCCCGGTTCCCCGGCACCCTCGCGTTCCAGCGTCACCCGCGTGCCGTGCGCGAACCGCGGCCTTGGCTTCGGTACTCGCCACCCCGCCGCCGCGAACGCAGGCAGCGCCGCCTGCCATCCGAACGCCCCCAGGATCACCGCCGACCGCAGACGCGGCCCCAACAACTCCATCTCCCGCACGAGCCACGGCCTGCACATGTCCCGTTCGCCCGGGGTCGGCTTGTTCTCGGGCGGGGCGCAGTGCACCGGCGACGTCACCCGCGTCCCACGCAGCGTCAGGCCGTCGTCCACGGACACGGCAAGCGGTCTCGACGCGAGGCCCAGCTCGTACATGGCCTTGAACAGGACGTCTCCGGAACGGTCGCCCGTGAACATCCGGCCCGTCCGGTTCCCCCCGTGTGCCGCGGGCGCGAGCCCGATGACCAGCATCGAGGCGTCCGCCGGTCCGAACCCGGGTACCGGCCGCGCCCAGTAAGTCCAGTCCTTGAAGGCGGCCCGTTTGACCCGCCCCACCTCTTCCCGCCACGCGACCAACCGCGGGCAGGCGGCGCATCCCGCGATCCGCGCGTCCAACTCGTCCAGCGGGTTCATTCGGGCCCGAACAGGTCGTCGTCGGTGGAACGGACCACGCGTGCCTGCATGTTCCGTTCCATCATCCGCAGCGCGGCGGCCGCGAGGTCGCTGTGGATGCTCGCGCACGCGTCCTCGGCCACGACGACCTCCAGATGCCTGATGTGAGCATCGAGCGCCGAGTAGAGAATGCACTGCTCGGTCACCTGACCGCACAGGAACACGGAATCGATGCCGCGCTGGCGGAGCAGGTATTCCAAAGGGGTGTCGTAGAAGATCGAGTGCCGTGCCTTCACCACGAAGAGCGAGTCGTCCTCGGGGCGGATCGGCGCGACCAACTCGGCGTGCGGGCCGCCCAGGACGATGTCAAGCAGCTCGTCGTGGTGCGAGCGCCACAGGCCGAAATTGTCATTGGCGTAGATCACCACGATGTCGTCGGCCCGCGCCCGGTCGATCATTCTGCGGACGTTCGGCAGTACTTCCCTGACCGACCGGCGGAGGATCTCCGCATCCGGGTGGTCGTAGAGGTTGATCATGTCGACGACGACGAGAGCCTTCACAGCCATGCCCCAACTCCATCATGCGCCTCACGCGTATTCACGCATGCCCCGCCCGAAGGGGCGGTACGGCCGCCCGTCGGTAAATGGCTGGCGCACCGTCCGGACAGGGCGAGATGCTCACAGGTGCCCGGGCCGCGCGAAGCCCTGTGATCGCGTTCCCGCCTGGTCGGAGAGGGAGTTGTGATGACCGTTGCCGCGTCGGAGCCGTCCGGGTCCGAGCCGGAAGTCCGCTCGGCGGCCGGAGCGCTGCGCGGCACGCGAGAGTCGGGTGTGGCGGTCTTCCGTGGCATCCCGTTCGCCGAGCCGCCGGTCGGCCCACTGCGGTTCGCCGCGCCGCGCCCGGCACGGGGATGGGACGGGGTGCGGGCGGCGCAGTCGTACGGACCGCCGCCCCCTCAGGGCGGCCACTTCGGCATGGACGCTCTGGCGCGGCAGGTGGTGGGCGACGACTGGCTGACGGTCAATGTCTGGTCGCCCGACCCTGGCGCGGGAGCGGGGCTGCCGGTGATGGTGTGGGTCCAGGGCGGCGCCTACACGATCGGCATGTCCGGTCTGCCCGAGTACGACGGCGGCCGCCTCGCGCGTGAGGGCGGCGTCGTCGTGGTGACGTTCAACTACCGGGTGGGGCTCGAGGGGTTCGGGCAGTTCGAGGGGGCGCCCGCCAACCGGGGTCTGCTCGATCAGGTCGCCGTGTTGGAGTGGGTGCGTGACAACATCCGGGCCTTCGGCGGCGATCCGGACCGCGTCACGGTCTTCGGCCAGTCGGCGGGCGCCGGATCGGTCGCCGCGCTTCTCGCGATGCCGCGTGCGGCCGGGCTCTTCGGCCGGGCCGTCGCGCAGAGTGTGCAGGGCACGTTCTTCTCGCCGGAGCTCGCCGCCGACATCGCCTGCGCCTGCGCCGCCGAGCTGGGGCTGAGGCCCACGGCGGCCGATCTCTCCACGGTGGACCCCGTCCGGCTGTCCGCCGCCGGTGACGCGGTCGGCGCCAAGTCGGTCCAGTGGGCGGAGCGCTGGGGCCAGGTGGCGCACAGGTCGATCGCGTTCTCGCCGGTCGTCGACGGCGGTGCGCTGCCGGTGACTCCTTGGCAGGCCCTGGCCGACGGCGCCGGTCGCGGCATCGGCCTCCTCGTCGGCCACACCCGCGACGAACAGCGGCTGCTCACCGCGCTCGACGGTCTGCTCGGCCAGGTGACACCGGAACAGGCGGCGACGGCGCTGGACGTCTTCGGCCCCGGCCGGGACGGCGCCCGCCGCTACCGCGACGGTTTCCCGGCTGCGGGCCCGGACGAGTTGTACGAACTGGTCCAGTCCGACTGGCTGTTCCGCATGCCGAGCCTCCACCTCGCGCGGTCCCAGACCGCCGCCGGAGGCCGAGCCCACGTCTACGAACTGACCTGGCCCGCTCCGGGCATGGGCGGTGTGCTCGGCGCCTGCCACGGCCTCGACGTGCCGCTCGTCTTCGGCAACCTGGACCGCGGCCAGCCTGCCGCACTGATCGGCGAGGGCCCGCCCCCGGAAGCGGAGGCGCTGTCCGCTCGCATGCGCGGCGCTTGGACGGCGTTCGCCGCGCACGGCGATCCCGGCTGGCCCGCGTACGACACCGAGCGGCGCCTCGTGCAGGTCTTCGGCACGCGGTCGGCTGTCACCGCGTACCCGGAAGAGTCCTCGCGCCGGATCTGGCGGGACCACACCTTCCCCGTGCTGCCGCTCATCGGCCGCTAGCCGGACGCGGACCCTGCGGGGACCTCGTGGGAGCCAGGTGATCCGGTCAGCGGGCGACCGCTTCGACGGAGAGGTCGATCTTCAGGCGGCGGCCGGTCATGCCCTTCGCCGTGGTCACACCGAACGCGTACCGGTCGACGGTGGCCGTGCCCTCGAGGGTCAGCCGCCGACCGTCCGGGACGACCGCGCCGACGGTGACGGCGACGGGCTGCGTGACGCCCCGCACCGTCAACTCCCCCTGAAGCACCGCCGTACCCGTCGCGGATTCGGCCACCCGTCGGCTGCGGAACTCGATGTCCGGATACGCGGCCGCGTCGAGGTAGTCGCCGGACGCGACGTGCCGGTCGCGGCGCTCCAGACCGGAGTCGAACGTGTCCGCCCGGATCGTCACGTCCACCGAGGACTCCTCGACGGCATCGGTCACGGTGATCCGCCCCCGATCGATGCCGAAGGTGCCCCGCACCGGGAACAGGCCGAACACCGTGCGCGTCCGGAACCGCACCGTCGAAGCCGTCGGGTCGATCTCGTACGTGCCGCTCTTCGGCACTCTTTGATCTTTCAGGCTCGGCAAGACCATGGCCCCGCGCCTCCCTCTTGCGCCGTCCGCGGCGGCTCGGCCGCCACCGCGGTCACGTCACTCATCGTGCCCGCAGGGTGAGGCAGGGGGCAGATCCGGATGTCGCCGATCGCCCGGTACAAATGTCACCGGTACGCGAACGGTCAGTGGCTGCCGGTGAGTTCGCCGCTGAGCTTCTCGTGGATGCGGGCGCTCGGCTTGTTCAGGCCGATGATCTCCACCGTCTTGCCGCGCTGGGCGTACTTGGCTTCGATCGCGTCCAGGGCGGCGACGGAAGAGGCGTCCCAGATGTGGGCGGCCGTCAGGTCGATGACGACCTTGTCGGGGTCGTCGGCGTAGTCGAATTGTCCGACGAGGTCGTTGGCCGAGGCGAAGAAGAGCGCGCCTGTGACGGAATAGGTGACGTTGCCGCCGTCATGGTCAAAGGTGGCGGTGACCTCGGCGAGGTGGGCGACGCGCTTGGCGAAGATGACCATCGCAGTGACCGATCCCGCGACCACGCCGACGGCGAGGTTGTGCGTGGCGACCACGCACGCCACGGTGACGACCATGACCGTGATCTCGCCGGCGGGCATCCGCTTCAGCGTCTTCGGCGCGATGGAGTGCCAGTCGAAGGTCGCGAAGCAGACCATGACCATCACGGCGACCAGGGCGGCCATGGGGATGTCGGAGACGACGGGTCCGAAGACGATGCACAGGACCATCAGGAAGGCGCCGGCGAGGAAGGTGGACAGGCGGGTACGGGCGCCCGACACCTTCACGTTGATCATCGTCTGGCCGATCATGGCGCAGCCGCCCATGCCGCCGAAGAAGCCGGTGACGATGTTGGCGATGCCCTGGCCGATGGACTCGCGGGTCTTGGAGGAGCGGGTGTCGGTGATGTCGTCGACGAGCTTGGCGGTCATCAGGGACTCCATCAGGCCGACCAGCGCCATGGCGAGGGCGTAGGGCGCGATGGTGGTCAGAGTGTCCATCGTGAAGGGCACGTCGGGCAGGCCCGGCACCGGCAGGGAGGACGGCAGCTCGCCCTTGTCGCCGACGGTCGGCACCGCGATCCCTGCGGCGACCGTGATCACCGTGAGGATCACGATGGACACGAGCGGGGCCGGGACCACCTTGGTGACCTTCGGGAAGAACACCATCAGGGCGAGCCCGCCGATGATCAGCGGGTAGACGGGCCAGGGCACGTCGTGCATCTCGGGGACCTGCGCCATGAAGATCAGGATGGCCAGGGAGTTGACGAAGCCGACCATCACGCTGCGGGGCACGAACCGCATCAGCTTGGCGACGCCGACGGCGCCGAGGACGATCTGGAAGACACCGGCCAGGATGACGGCGGCGACCAGGTATCCGAGGCCGTGCTCGCGGTTGAGCGGGGCGATGACCAGGGCCACGGCGCCGGTCGCGGCGGAGATCATCGCGCGGCGTCCGCCGACGAGGGAGATCGTCACGGCCATGGTGCAGGAGGCGAACAGACCGATCGCGGGGTCGACCCCGGCGATGATGGAGAACGAGATCGCCTCGGGGATCAGCGCGAGCGCGACCACCAGACCGGCGAGCACCTCGGTGCGCCAGACCTTCGGGTCGGACAGCCAGTCGGGGCGCAGGCCACGCAGCCGGGCGGCCGGGGACAGTGCGGACGTGGACAAGAGAGGTACCTGTCGTGCTCGGGCAGCGCCTGGCATGACCCTGGGCGTGCGGAAAGGGGGCCGCAAGCGCTGCTCTCGTGGCTGCGACACGGCAGAGGTCGCGGAAGGTGTCCCGCACCATGAGCGGGGCGGCACGCGGTCCGACCCGGCATCCGCCGACCCTACCCTAACGTTACGGTAGAGATCGAAGGCGGTCGTCGTGGCCGCGGTGAGTGACGAGGAAGGCAGACGCGTGGGCAGCGAGCACATGCAGATCGGTGAGGTCGCCGCACGGACCGAGCTGTCGCTGCGCACGATCCGTCATTACGAGGACACCGGCCTGGTCATCCCCTCCGCCCGTTCCCAGGGCGGGTTCCGCCTGTACACGGAGGCCGACGTGGCCCGCCTGATGGTCATCCGCCGCATGAAGCCGCTCGGTTTCACGCTGGACGAGATGCGCGATCTGCTCGTCACCACCGACCGCCTGGACTCCGGTGATGAGCTGTCGGCCGCGGAGCGCGAAGAGCTGGTGGAACGCGTGCGCGGCTTCGAGCAGGCCACGCAGCAACGGGTGCGGGACCTGCGTACGCAGCTGGAACGGGCCGAGGAGTTCGCCGCCACGCTGCGCGGACACCTCCCCCACGCCGGGCGTCAGCTGCCGGCGCCCGTCCCGATGTAGATCTCGGCGAACGCGGCCGCGGCGGCCGGCGAGCGGAGAATCCTGCGCAGCCTGGCGCCCGCGATGCCCGCCTTGAACGGGTCACCCGATGACGTCCCGTGCAGCAGCTCCGAGAGCCACTGGGAGAACTCCTCGTACTGCCACACCCGCGGCAGGCAGGCCTCCGAGTAGCCGCTCAGGTCACTGTCGTTTCCTGACCCGCAGTAGGCGACGAGTGCGTCGCCCAGGAACAGCGCGTCGTGCAGCGCCAGGTTCATGCCCTTCGCGGCGATCGGAGCGGCGAGGTGGGCGGCGTCGCCCGCGAGATACAGCCGCCCCCGGGACATGGGCTCCACGACGTAGTTGTGCATGTCGAGGACGCGCTTCTCGATCAGCCGTCCCTCGGTGAGCGGCGGCGCCCCCGCGACCGCGAGGCGGGCGCGCAGCTCGGACCAGACGCGCTCGTGCGGCCAGTTCTCGGGGTCGTCGCCTGGCGGGCACTCGAGGTAGTAGCGGGTGACCTCGGGGCTTCGGGCCATGTGGGCCGCGAAGCCGCGCGGGTGGATGCCGAAGACGACGCAGTCCGAGGACGGCGGCGCCTCGGCGAGGAGAGCGAGCCAGCCGATGCCGTAGTCGTGCCGGGCGACGGTGGCCCGCTCCCCCAGGTAGGTGCGCGTCACGCCGCGCGCGCCGTCGCAGCCCGCTATCGCGTCGCAGTCGACGCGGGTGCGCTCGCCCGTCGCCGGGTCTGTGTACGACACCGAGGGGCGGTCCGTGTCGATGCCGTGCAGTTCCACGTCGCGTATGCCGAAACGGATGTCGCCGCCCGCGCGGTCGGCGTAGGCGTGCACCAGGTCCGTCACCAAGAGGGGCTGGGGATAGACGAAGTGGCGGTTCCCTGACAGCTCGCCGTAGGAGAACCGGTGGCGCTCCCCCGCCCAGCGGAACTCGCATTCACTGTGTGTCTGCGCGTGCGCGAGGAGCCGGTCGGCGAGGCCCCGCTGTTCCAGGGCGCGCACCGCCCACTCCTCGATGAAGCCCGCGCGGGGCCGCTGTTCGATGAACTCCCTGGTCTCCGTCTCCAGGACCACGCAGTCGACGGAAGCGGCTCGCAGGATGTTGGCGACGGTGAGCCCCGCCGGTCCGGCTCCTACGACGACGACGCGGGTGCGCCGTCGCGGCGCGGAGGGCTCAGGAGTTGAGGCGGGGTTCATCCGGGAATTATGACGGGGACACGACGAGAAGTGAGCCGGGGCCGTCGTGGGCGGCCGCGCGGAGCCGGACGATCGCCCCCGGATGTGGTGCGACAATCTGCCCAGGACCACGCCCTGAGCCCGATCTCCGGTGCGTCGGTCTCGTTGCGGGAAGCGCCGGTCACGGACGTCCCCGGGGCATCGGCGCCCCGGCGGACCGGCGGTGGGGAGGAGTCGATGGTGCTGGAGTGGCGGTACATCGCCAAGGGCGTGCGGGTCGTTCCCGAACCCGTGGCGACTCCCTTCATCTGGACGGGCGCGTACGCGGGTGCTTTCGTCCTGGTGACGGTGCTCGACCTGCTCGGTGCGCTCGACCGCACGGGCCTCGCGCTCGCGGCTCTCTCCGTGCTGGCCGCGCTGCTCGGAGTGCGGGGCCGTTTCGTCGCGGCACCGGGGACGGCGCTGTTGTGCTGGATGCTGCTGAACTTCTTCGCCGCCCACCCCATCGGGGAGATCTCCTGGGCCGGGCACCGGGATCCCGAGTGGATGGCTTGCCTGTTGGCCGCGGCTCTCATCGGCACGACGGCGGGCCGCGTCCTGCACGCGCGCGCCGCATACCGCCGCGTCAGCCCGTACGACGGCACGGGCTGACGGCGAAATCCGTTTCCCGCGGCGCGGCGATGCTTCTACTGTGGCGCGGTGACGGCTCAAGTGATCGTTCTCAATGGTGGTTCCAGCTCCGGGAAGTCGGGCATCGCGCGGTGCCTGCAGGCGGTGCTGCCGGATCCGTGGCTGGCGTTCGGATGCGACACGCTGGTCGACGCGATGCCCGCGTCCATGCAGACCGCGTCGGAGGGAATCGAGTTCGCCGCGGACGGCGGGGTGACCGTCGGCCCCGAGTTCCGGACGCTGGAGGCGGCGTGGATCGAGGGGATCTCGACGATGGCACGCGCAGGCGCCCGGGTCATCGTCGACGAGGTCTTCCTCGGCGGCGCGGCGTCCCAGCAGCGGTGGCAGAAGTCCCTCGGTGATCTGCGGGTGTTGTGGGTCGGCGTCCGCTGTGACAGCGCGGTCGCCGCAGGCCGGGAGACGGCACGGGGCGACCGGGTCGCCGGAATGGCCGCCTCCCAGGCGGATGTGGTCCACCACGGCGTGCTCTACGACATGGAGGTGGACACGACGGACACCGAGTCCCTGGAGTGCGCGCGAGCCATCGCCGCCCGCGCCGCCTGAAAAGGACACCGATTCCGCGGGGCCCGGAATCTCGCAGTACACCCGCGCATCGAATGCGATCGACGAAAAGCAGTGCTCCGGAAATACCTGCCGGAAAACCTGCCGGAAAAACCTGATGGCGTCCGAGGCGCTGGAGGCCTCGGACGCCATCGGTGTCAGTGAGTCGGTGTGGGTGACGCCTCGACGAAGCTCAGTGGCCCGGGCCGAGACCGCCGTAGTAGCCCCCGAGCTGGTCGCGGTAGGCGGGATCGCCCAGGTGCTTCTCCTTGTCGAACTCAGGCGCGTTCTTGATCTGCTCCTTGGTGAGCGCGACCAGGATCTTCCGCGCGTCGTGGTCGATGGCCGTGGCGGTGCTCGCGGGCAGCAGCACCTCCTTGCCGAAGATCCACACGCCGGTGTCGACGACGATGTACTGGTTGGCGACCTCGTTCGAGTGTTTGTCGACCTTGCCGATGTGCCCGTCCGCCGCCTCGACCTTGTAACCCGTCAGGTCGGCGTCCGGACCGTGCCCGGCGGTCGGAATGTAGCTCCAGATTTCGTTGCTCATCGAGAACTCCTCAATTGCTCTTCCCTGAAACGCAGGGGATCGAATTACGGGAGGGGATGATCAACCTCCAACGCATCGGGTGCCCTGCCGGAATGAGGCCAAACAGAAATATCCGGCCGTCCGGAACCGGCTTGTCCCACGACAGCACTACATCAAGTCACGGGGCACGGATTCGTTCCAGGTCCGCGAGAACACCCGCCGGTCGCCCTCGTATCCGTCCAGGGTGGCGTCCACCCGGAAGTGGTCCTCGTCGCAGCTGAGGACCGTGCGGGTCTCCACTCGTACGTCCCAGTCGTCGCGCCGGAAGGACATCGTCCAGGCCGACTCCCCGGTGGCGGACGTGAAGTCCTCCGCCACGGAGGTGTAGCGCTCGTAGGCCCGGCGGCCGACGTCGAGGCCGATGTCATCGAGCCGCACCGTCCCCCGGTCCTTGACGATCTCCAATTCCGCGGCGTAGTCGACCAGATCACGCTTGACCTGCCAGCGCTCCTCGGGGGCGATCAGCTGGGTCGGGGTCCTGGGCCGCGCGCCCTCCGGTTCGCCGAAGGGCCGATCGGGCAGGGCATCGGGCTCCGCCACCGGGCGGACCGGGAGCGTCAGGGTGCTGGACTTCTCGTACACGGTCATGAGCACGGGCTTGGGCGGTGGCCAGGCCAGCGGCCAGTACGACGTGGACAGCGACAGGCGGATGCGGTGGCCGGGCGGGAAGGCCTGGGCGACGCCGTTGAGGGGGATGACCGCACGGTAGCGGCGCCCGGGTTCGAGAGGCCGCGGATCGCCGTTGTGCGTCTGGTTCCGGGTGAGGTTGAGCAGGCCGTAGCTGACGCGGGTGGCCCTGCCGTCGGGGGCCACGTCGGACAGGCGGGCCGCGACCATGGCGACGGGTTCACTGACGCTCAGGTCGAGTTCGACGCAGGGCGAGCCGAGGATCTCCGTGCGCTCGGTCAGCCGGCCGGTCTCGAAGACGAGCGAGCCGCCGTCCTCCTCGCGCTGGTCGTAGGGCAGGTCGGGGGGCGCGTTGTAGGAGGCCCACTTCCCGCCGAACTGACCTACGGACAGCGGTGATTGGACGGAAAGGACGTCCTGCGGAGCGGCGCCGTCCGCGGCCTCGGCAGGCTCGGCCGAAGCCTCGGACCCGGGAAGCGGGTCGGAGAGACCGTGGCGCGTGAGGCGCCGCGCCACGGGGGTGATGTGCGGGGAAGGCCAGGACGGCTCCCCCACCCAGCGGCCAGGACGTTCCTCGTACGACGTGGACGGCGGCACGCTGTCCTGCATCCACGTCCGCAGCATCGGTCCTTCCATGGCTCCGTTGTCGACGCCCTTCAGCCAGTGGTCCCACCACCGCACCACTTCCTGGAGATAGCCGATGGCGGGCCCAGGTTCGCCGAGGTGGGGGAACTTGTGGGACCAGGGGCCGATCAGACCCTTGCGCGGCACGTCCAGATGGCCCAACAGCCGTGTCACGGCGTTCGAGTAGCCGTCCGCCCAGCCGCTCGACGCGAGGACGGGACAGCGTACGGCCCGGTAGTCCTCGCAGACCGAGGCGTGGCGCCAGTAGTCGTCGCGGCGCTGGTGGCGGAGCCATTCGAGCACCCAGGGGCGGGTGCCCTCCATCCGCTCGTGCCACATGTCGCGCCACCGGTCGCCCACCATGGCCGGGTCGGGCGGGCAGGTGCCGTAGGCGAACATGGTGCCCGCTTCGGCGAGGTTGTCCGACAGGAGGGCGCCGCCCATGTAGTGCATGTCGTCGGCGTACCGGTCGTCGGTGAAGGACGCGATGACGATGGCGCGCAGGCTCTCCGGCTGCCGCGCGGCGACCTGGAGCGCGGCGAAGGCACCCCAGGAGATCCCCATCATGCCGGTCGTGCCGTCGCACCAGGGCTGGTCGGCAAGCCAGGCCAGGACGTCCTCGGCATCCGTCTGCTCCTGCTCCAGGTACTCGTCCTCGAGCACCCCTTCGGAGTCCCCGGTGCCGCGCAGGTCGACGCGTACGCAGGCGTAGCCGTGCCCGGCGATGTACGGGTGGTGGATGGAGTCGCGCTCGGCGGTCAGGTCGCGCTGACGGTAGGGGATGTACTCCAGGATCGCGGGCACGGGGTCCTGGTCGGAGCGGGTCGGCCGCCAGACGCGGGCCGCGAGGCGGGTTCCGTCCGCCGCGGGGATGGTGACGTTCTCCTCTTCCTTGGTCTCGTACGGAAGGTCGCTCACATAGCGCAAGCCGGGATCGCTCCTTCGTGTTGCGGCGGTCTTCGCCGTTCAGGCGTTCTTCGTGTCGCGGCTGCCGGGTTCGGCCCCGTCGAAGGTGAGGTCCAGGGCCGCCACGCACTGGTCGTACTTGGCCCGCATGTCCTCCTCGCTCTCCCCGCCGGTGAAGATGTGGGCCAACTCGTAGCTGTAGCTGTCCTGTTGGGACACCTCCGACAGGCGCTGCCCCTCCTCGACCACCACGTCGACGCGCACCCCGGGGATGCGGCGCTCGATGCTCTCGATGTCCTTGCGGGAGGGGACGTTGTGCACGGTGGCGTCGGCGAACCAGCGGTAGTACCACTTGGCGGCCGTCTCGAACCGGCCCTGGCGGTACGGCAGTTCGGGCTCCTTGCCGAGGGCGAGGCTCAGCATGCAGTGGTGGTTGGGCACCCCGTCGACGTACTCGAACATCTCCGCGTGCGACTGGGAGTGACGCGGATTGATCTCAAGGAGGTTGAGCACGTCGGACCGCGGGTCGTAGAAGTACTCGATGCTGAAGGTCGCCGCGTCCATGCCGATCTGCCGCATCACCCGCTCCGACACGTCCCGCAGCCGTTCGAGGACGGGCTCGGGGAGCGTGGAGGGGTACTGGTGGCGCAGGAAGCACGACGAGTCGGGGTACTGGATCGAGTCGAGGATGCCGTAGAGGGTGATCCGCCCTTCGTGGACATAGCCCTCGACCGCGACCTGGATGCCGTTCAGCGCGCCTTCGGCCAGGCACACCTGCCCGCCCACGTCGGCCATCTCCGGGGGCAGCTCGACACGGTCGAGTATGTCCTCGAACGGCCGCCCGATGCGCCCCATCCCCTCACGGATGCGGTCGGCCGCCTCGGTGAACTCGGCCTGGTCCCCGACCCCGTAGGCCAGCTCCGATGAGTAGGACAGCGCCGGCTTGAGCCACATCGGGAAGTCCACGCCCTCAGGAGGCTTGGGGTCGGGGCTGTCCATGTCGACCCGGCCGAACGGCGGATGCGCGTCGGTGACCCGCTGCTGCTCCAGGCGGCTCCAGTACTTGTGCTCGCACTTGACCACGGAGTCCAGGCTGGTGCTGCGCGTGCCGTAGCGCTCGCTGAGGATCGGTACGAGTGTGCTGACGGGGAAGTCCCAGTAGCCGACGATCGCGTCGATGTGGCCGTCGAACGCGTCGAGGACCCGCTCGGCCTCGGCGAGCAGCCCGGGGACCGACACCTCACCGCTCTGCAGCTCTTCCACGGTGAGCAGGGGGTGGAAGACGTAGTCCCGCGCGTTGGGCACGGCGCGCAGCGTCGGCAGATTGGACTCGTCGAGACCGAGTACGAAGATGTTGTGCGGCATGGCGCCCTTTCGATGGCCGGGTGCCCGCAGCTGTTCCGCTGGGTGGCAGGGATGGCCGCGTACCCCGGCCGCCGTGACGCAATCCCCACCCCTCTTCCGCTCCCGTTCCCGGCGGATTCCACCGGGCACCGCATGTGTGCGTCACGGTTCACCGGGCACCAGGGACGACGGCAGTCGCGGGAGCGAGCCCCGAGCACCAAAAGGAATCTATGAGGCCAGAGGTGTACCCAGCCGGTCCGCATCGCCACTGTGCGTCATCCCCCGAGTGGTGGCCGGTCCCGGAACAGCGGAGTGTGGTGAGTGGGGCACGGCCGGAGCGAGCTTGGCCCCGTGGGGCCCATAACGACCGGAGGTGCGTGATGGTCGCCGATACGGCCGCACCGGCGGGCCCGGGACATCTGATGACCCTCCCCGGGGTCTACGCACCGCAGGACGACACGGGCCTTCTCGCCCGGGCCCTGTGCCGCGAGACCATCGGTCCGGGCACGGACGTACTGGACCTCGGCACCGGCAGTGGCGCACTGGCCGTCCACGCGGCGCGGCTCGGCGCCCGGGTGACGGCCGTGGACATCGCCTGGCGTGCCGTCCTGACCGCCCGCCTCAACGCGATGCTGGCTCGGCAGCGCGTCACCGTCCTGCGGGGCGACCTGACGTCCGCCGTTCCCGGCCGGACGTACGACTTCGTGGCGAGCAACCCGCCGTATGTGCCCTCCCCTTCCGGCCAACTGCCACGGCGCGGCCCGGCCCGGTCCTGGGACGCCGGGCAGGACGGCCGCGCGGTGGTCGACCGCATCTGCGACGCGGCCCCCGAAGTGCTGCGCCCCGGAGGTGTGTTGCTCATGGTGCACTCTGCTCTGTGCGACACCGACGCCACACTCGCCCGTCTCTCGGGGGCCGGCCTGGAGACCACGGTCGCCGACCGCGCCCGCATTCCGTTCGGGCCCGTCCTGCGCTCGCGCAGGACCTTCCTGCGCGGACAGGGACTGCTGGACGCCGAGGACCTGGAGGAACTGGTGGTCATCCGTGCCGAACGCATCTGACCCCGTGCCGGCCGCACGGGACCAGCGGCCCCGCCGCGTCACGATCGACCCCGAAGGCCCCCTGCTCGTCGAGGGGCCTGTCGAAGTGGTCGGGGACGACGGCAGGGTCATCGCCTCCCGGCGCTTCACCGCCGCGATCTGCACCTGCCGCCGCAGCCGGACCTATCCGTGGTGCGACACCAGTCACCGCCGCCGCGTCAGGGCCGATGACGAGACCGTGTCCGGCGATGAGCCGGACACTGACATCGAGAACACTGAGAACACCGAGTACGCCGAGGGGGAGGAAGCACCCGATGCCCGCTGAGAGCCAGAGGCCTGCCCCCGGCGATCTCCGCGAGTCGCGCCGCACGAGCCCCGCCCTGCCCGAGCCCCGCGGCGTGCTGTCCCGCCTCGTGGTCAACACGCTGCGCTCCGGGGGGAGTCCGGGGCCACTGCCGCTCGACACCCACGACGCCGACCCCTACGGCGACGACCTCCAACTGGCTCTCTACACGCTGTACGAGCTGCACTACCAAGGCTTCGACGGCGTCCGCGACGACCTCGAATGGGATCCCGAACTGCTGGGGCTGCGCCGTGCTCTCGAGGGGCGTTTCCTGGGCGCCCTGCGCGCCAACTGCCGTTCCACCGACAGCGCCGAACGCGCCCTGGCCGGACTGCTGGTGGAGCCCGTCGGCCACAGCGGCACCAGTGTCAGCCACCACCTTCAGCGCGACGGCGAACTGTGGCAGCTGCGTGAGTACGCGGCGGCACGCTCGCTCTACCACCTCAAGGAGGCCGACCCGCACGCCTGGGTCATCCCCCGGCTGCACGGGCGGGCCAAGGCCGCCATGGTGGCCGTCGAGTTCGACGAGTTCGGAGCCGGGCGCCCCGAGGACATCCACGCCCGGCTCTACGCCGAGCTCATGGCGGACCTCGCGTTGCAGACGGCGTACGGGTACTACCTCGACGCCGCCCCTGGCGAAGTGCTCGCGACGGTCAATCTGATGTCCCTGCTCGGTCTGCACCGGGCGCTGCGCGGCGCTCTGGTCGGGCACTTCGCCGCCGTGGAGGTGACTTCGCCCCCCGGCTCGCGGCGGCTGGCCAAGGCCATGCGAAGGAGCGGCGCCGGGCGGGCCGCCGAGCGTTTCTACGACGAGCACGTGGAGGCCGACTCCGTGCATGAGCAGGTGGTGCGCCGTGATGTGATCGGCGGCCTCCTGGCGAGCGAACCCGGCCTCGAGTCCGACGTGGTCTTCGGCATCGAGGCCACGGGCTTCCTGGAGGACCGCCTCGCCTCACGGTTCCTGGGCGCCTGGCGCGGCGAACGCAGCGCTCTGCGCGCGCCGTTGACGGCGACGGGCTGACGGGCTGATTGGGGAGGTTCACCTCCCGCGGCCGGACGTGGCCTCCCCGCGTACCCTGCCGATCTGGGTCAGCGCCTCCCGCAGACTGGTGGGCCGCAGCGCACCTCGCACCGCGGGTCCTGCCCAGCCGGGCCCGCCCAGCATGACCACGGGACGGCCACGGGCGCCACGTACGCCCCAGCGGGTGTCGGCGATGTGCCTGGCCAGCGGGACGCTCGCGGTGGAGCGGGCCTGGGCCCACAGGACGACGACGGCCGGACCCGTCCTGCGCACGGCCGCCGAGACCGCCTCGACCGGCACGGCAGCGCCGAACATCCGCTGGGGAACGCCGAGTTCACCCAGCGCCGCGCTGAGCGCCTCCAGCGGCAGGGAGTGCTCCTCACCCGGTACGCAGGCCAGGACGAGGGGTGCGTTCGGACCGGGCGAACTCGGCAGGGGCGGGGCGGTCGCGCAGCGGTGCAGGGTGCGCGAGACGTGCCAGGACAGCAGGTGCTCGACCTCCACGTACCGGTCGCCCGCCTCTTCCCACTTGCGGCCCACCGCGTGCAGCGTCGGCACCATCACTTCCTGCCACGCGGTGACCAGACTGTGGCTCTCCACCGCGTCGGTCAGCAGGTCCTGCACGGTGGGGGCGTCCAGCCGTACGACGGCGCGCGACAGGCCCCGCCGTCGGCGGACGAACGTGTCGGGTGACGGCGTCGGGGCGGGGGCCGTCTCGGAGGCGCCCTCCGAGACGGCCCCCGAGGCGGCCTCGGGGTCGAGCAGCTTGAGCGCCTCGTGGGCGGCCTCGGCCGGCGGCACCCCTGCCGAGGTGAGGCGGCCCATCTCCTCCACCATGGCGATGTCCCGCTCGGACCAGCGGCGATGGTGACCGGGATCGCGCAGGGCGGGGCCAAGGCCGTACCTGCGGTCCCAGGTGCGCAACGTCGTCGGTGACACCCCCAGACGCCGCGCCAGGGCACCGGTGGTGACTCCTGTACCCGCCGGATCGCTGTCCTGCTCGCGGCGTCGGCCCTCGCTCATCCGGCCACGATACGACGCACAACCGATGCGAGTTGCCGCGCGCGAGCGGCTGTTTCCAGGATGACCGGATCGCGGCCACGGCTACGGCGCGACTGCCCGTTTCCCTTCGGTCGTACGGCGATTGTGTTCGCCACGAGGAGCTGACGAAGCGTCGATGAGCACACTGGTGCGACAGCCGGTGCGGGCCCCTGCCGGGGAGCTGACCGCAGACCTGGCCCGGGGCCTCGCCGGCGGAGACGAGGCGAGCCTCACGGCGGTGTACCGCCGGTGGGGGCCGCTGGTGCACGCCCTGGCCCACCGCGCGCTCGGCGACAGCCGTGAGGCGGAGGACATCACGCAGCAGGTGTTTCTCGCCGCTTGGCGGGGCCGGTCCTGCTACCGACCCGAACTGGGGAGCCTGGCCGCCTGGTTGACCGGCATCACGCGGCACAGGATCGCGGACGCGCTGGTGGCACGCACCCGCCGGGCGGCTCTCGTCGAGGACGCCGGGGAGCAGTACGCCGCCATGCATCACCGCGCCCAGGAGGGGATGGACCCGACGGTCGACCGGGCGCTGGTGACAGAGGAGTTGGCGAGACTCCCGGCGGCGCAGCGAACGGTGCTGCGTCTCGCGTTCTACGAGGACCTCACCCATCCGCAGATCGCCGAGCGCACCGGGTGGCCGCTGGGCACGGTCAAGAGCCATGCGCGGCGGGGCATCCGCAGTCTGCGCCTTCGCCTTCGCCCGGAGGACCTGCGGGACGGACGCTGAGAAATTCCGGGATCCGGTGCATCCGCGCACCCGGTTCGGACGGAAGCAAGAAGTAGCTGGTCCTGACCTGAGGTCGGCAGGATCGCCCGGACCCTGCTTCCTGTACGGCCTCAGCGGAGTCGGTGCCGCTGAGGCTGTCGCCGTTGCCCCCGGAACGGCGACCGAGCGGGCTGTGGGTGGCGCACGCGTCGTGCGACGCCACCCACAGCCTCCGCTCACGGCTCAGGCCGCGTACCCCTTCGGCGGGATCAGGGTGGCGAGCTGGTCGAAGGAGAGCCAGTAGATCTGGTTGCCGCCGAAGGAGGCGGGGTCGGCGATGAGGACCGTGCGGTTCGCGTCGTCGTAGCCAATGACCGTGAAGTAGTGGTGGATCGTCTGGTCCGACGGATAGCCGGGCGGCTGATTGCCGGGCGGGGCCACGATGTTGGTCACCAGCGGGTAGTTGTTGTCGATGTCCACGACGATGTCGTTCCAGAGCAGGTCCTTCTGGGCCTGGGTGGGCGGATCGTTCGGCATTTCCTTGGTCTCGTACCAGCCCGTGCCGAGGTTGGCGTTGAGCACGCCGGTCACCTGGCTGATGTGGTCGGTGCCCGCCTCGGTGGTGCCGAGCTGCGCGGCCAGAGCGCCCTGGCTCGGCGGGGCGATCCGCGCGGACAGGGCGATGCGGGTGGCGGCGGGGCCGCACCAGTAGCCGGTCTCCTGGACCTGATAGTCGACCGGAAGCGTGTGAGCGCTCGCTGTCCGCGCTCCGCCGACGCGCAGTCGGGTGCCGGGCTCGTTCTGTCCGCTGACGACCGCGGTCCCGGCCTCCGAGCCGTGGCCGAGCACGGACACGCTGTGCGGGTGCGGGGGTTCCGCCTGGGCGGCGGCCGGGGTGACAAGGGCGCCGACCGCGGCTACGGCGATCGCTGTGGAGACAAGTCTCTTGCGCATACGGGCTCCTGGTGTGAGGAGGGGAGAGTGCGAGAGTGCGGGGGCGTGCGAGATGCGGGGCCTGACGGGTACGTGCGTGCGGGTCACGGGATCGGCGGGACCGTCGGCCCTTCCTGGGCCAGCAGGTCACGGGCGAACTGCTCCCACTGCGCATAGCGGTCGGGGTAAGCCGAGACCTGGACGGCCTGGCAGACGTCGCCCGGCGGCATCGTCTGCCAGCCGTCGATCTGGATCAGCCCCGGGTTGCTGCCGAAGGGGGCCACTCCGTAGAAGGACTTGGACGAGGTGGCGACGTCGGTGATCTGCTCGGGAGTGCCCCAGCCGGTGCTGGGACGCTGCTGGAAGATCCCCAGGGAGTCGTGGTCCACGGGCGTCAGGTAGTTGACGAACTTCGACTCCTGCATGGCGGTCATCAGCGCGATGACCAGGCCCTGTTCGGGAATCTGCGCGCCCTTGCCGACACCGATGACGGTGCGTGCGTTGGCGAGTTCCTCGGGCCCGAGGTCGGCCGCGGTCCGGAAGGTCCGGCGCAGTTCGGCATCGGGGGCCTGCTGCAGGGCTCTCGCGGTCGCGCCGTCGACCGAGCCGGTCCGGGGCAGGCCGTGCCGCTCCTGGAACCACTTCAGGCCGTGCCCGGAGGATGCCGCCAAGGCAGTGGGGGGCTCGGCGGCCCGGGCGGCGCCGGGCACGGCGCAGAGGGTGCCGACCACGGCGAGCGAGGCGGCGACGGCCGCGCGGCGGGTGAGGGTACGAGTAGTAGTGCGCAACGCCACTCCTTCATCAGGTCGTCGATGCGTCCCTCGTGCCGTGCGTGGAGAGTTCTCACGTGGACGCGTTGAACGGCGCGCGCAGGGCGGGGTGTCGGGACGCAACGCGGTGGGGGGATGCGTGTGCAACAGCCCGGTCAGCTTCCTTGCATGCCCATGCCAGACGCAATCAATGAAAGCCCAGACTTACGACCCGCAGCTGCGCAGCAGGGCGCGCCCTTCCGCGGTCGCGACATGGAGCGACCGTCCCGCCCTGCGGACCGTGGTCACAAGGCCTGCCGCGCGCAACACCTTGACGTGCTGGCTTATGGCCGGGTGGGTGACCGCGAGGAGACGGGCGAGCTCGACCGTGGACGAGCCGGTGCGGGCCGCCCTGAGGACGGCGGCGCGCGTGTGCCCGATGAGCGGCCCCAGCGCGCCGCCGTCCGGACGCTCCAGGGGCGCGGGGTGGGTCCAGTCCATCGCGTGATCGATGGGATACACCAGGACGGGCGGCAGTTCGCCGTCGGCGAGCGTGACGGGCGTGGGCCAGCAGAAGAACGAGGGCTGCAGGGTGAGTCCCCTGCCGTCGAGGCGCAGGTCCTGATCCACGGGGTAGTCGGCCTCCAACACTGGTGGGCTCCAGCGGAGTTGAGGCCCCAGACCCGCGAGCAGCCCATCGGTCCCTCCGTCGAGGAGGCTGTGCAGACGGATGATGCGGTCGGCGTCGATCTGGGCGTGAATGCGCGGCCAGAACGGCGCGAGCGCCTCCAGGTGGTACGTGTGCAGTGCTTGCCCCAACTGCCGCAGAGCGACGCTGTCGCCCCGCGCCAGCGACTCCGTCCAGCCCGGAAGCCGACGTGATGCGGCCACCCGCGTCAGGTCGGTGCGCAGCCGCGGACGAGGGGTGCGCACGAGGGCGTCGACCGCCGCGTCGAGCGTCTCGCCCTCTCCGTGGGTGGGGGTGAGGAAGTCCGGAGAGCAGCCGTGCGGCGGCAGGAGGGGCGACAGGAGCCGGCAGCTGTCGGAGAGACGCGGCCTCGCCCACCGCCGCCATTCCCCGAACACCCGCGCCCCGTCCCGCCGTTGCAGCGTCTGTACGCTGTTGCTGATCTCCCAGAGGAAGTCCGGCCCCGAGGCGACCCGCACCCGCGCCAGGTCCTCGGCCGTGAAATACACCCGCAGCATGGCCTGCCTCTCCCCCGTGTGCCCCGCGCCCTGCTTCGTGCCGCCTCGTCGCCTCGAGGCCGGACACCAGGCGATCGTCACGGGCGGTCGCTGTCAAGACACCCAGGTGTCAGTCGTAGTCGCCGGACGGCAGCGGCCAGGTCCGCACTCCCGTCGTGAGGACCGCGGGGCCGGGCCGCACCAGTGGGGCCGCAACCCTCAAGTTTTGCTCTGAAGCCGCGTGGCAGAGGGATGCGCGCTCCCGCCGTCGGGCACCACAGCCGAAAGACGGGGTGTCCGAAGGGGGTGGGGGCATGCGGATGTACTTCAGGCGGGCCACGACGGCGGCGGGAGCACGACGGATCCTTGGGGTGTACGAGGTCGCGTACCTGGCGGGTGGGCCGCGCCGGGTGGTGGAGTGCGCGGTGATCGCGCTGGCGGAGGGAGGGCTGCTCAGGCTCAGGGCTTCGCGGGTGCGCGCCGCGGGCGATGAGGTGCCCGGGCACCTGGTCGAGCGCGCCCTCATCACGGCGTGCCCGCACAGCCGCAACGCGGCGTCCGTGTGCGCGGAGTTGCGGGAGTCTCCAGAGGTGGCGGAGATCGGTGACCGGCTCGCGGACTGGGGCCTGGTGACAAGGGCCCGGCACCAGCTGACCCGGGTCGGCAGGCAGCGGCTCCAGACGGCCGAACAGGAGGGGAGCCTGCCGCCGTACGTGTTCGTCGGCCCCGAAGTCCTCCCGAAGGGGACGGTCCGACGCGGCGTCATGGAGGCGCAGTTGATCCCGTCCGGCCTGGGCCGGGCCATGATCCGCATGGGCAACGCCCTGGACCACAACTCGGACTCGGGCTCCGGCTTCGGCTGTGGAGGCGGAGGAGGCGGAGGAGGAAGCGACTGAGGAGGAACGGCGCGAGCCCGCGCGCGGGGGCGACGATCTGTCGTCCCCCGCCCGCGGGCGGCCTAAGGCGAGTTCTCTTGGTTCAGTGTCCGGCCGGGTGACTGCCCGGCGGCTGCGGCACGTTCAGGACGAAGTCGAAGTCAGCCTCCTTCGCGTTTCCGACGGTGCGTACGTTCATGAGCAGCCGGGCGTCGAAGAGCGGGTCCGTGTTGTTGCGCGGCTCACCGGGGAAGTACAGCTGGGTCGTGAGGACCGGGCGTCCCGGGGCCTGCACCTTGACGTGCAGGTGCCGGGTGCGGCCCGGATAGAGGCCGGGCACGATCGTGGTGAGCCTGAACGCGCCGCCCGCGTCGGTGAATTGGTGCCCCCGGAAGCGGAATCCCGTGTTGTCGTACGTCCCGTAGGTGTCGGCCTGCCAGAAGTCCATCAGGACCCGGGGAATCGGCCGGCAGGCACGCCCGAAGACATAGCCGGTGACGGTGAGCCGTACACCGGGTGTGCCGGGCTGGAGGAGCGAGGTGCGCCGAGGTGAGTTGGGTTTGAAGTACGGCCCCTCCATCTGCGGGGGCGTCGGGTCGTCGCCGTCGTCGCAGGCGGGGGTCGCCTCCGGTGCCACTCCACGCTCGCCCGCGGTCCGGGCCAGCGCGGGAACTCCCATGAGGGCCACGGGCAGGGACATGCCCACCGCGGCGGCCGCTCTCAGGACCGTCTTGCGGCTGGGACCGCCGCCCTGGTCCGCCTTCGGCCGACTCGTCTCGCCGTCTCCGTCAACGCCGTCGCGTATGCCGTCTCCGGTCGTGCCGGTCTCGCGCTCCATCGCTCCTCCTGAGGGGGGGTGGGGTGGGTTCCGGATCGGCTCTGAAGCTATGCGGAGGGCCGGGCGCGGGCGATGGACTCAAGTCGGTGGTCGTGGTGAATATCGCCGGTGCCGCGCCGGAAGTCCCCGGGACTGGCGCCGGTCTCGCGCCGGAAGAAGCGGCAGAAGTAGGCCGGGTCCCCGAAGCCGACCCGGACCGCTACCTGACGGACCGACAACTCCGTACGCAGCAGCAGGCGTTTGGCCTCGTGCACCCGGGTCTGCCGGATCAGTTCGCCGGGCGTGCGGCCGGTGGACGCCTTCACCGCCTCGCTGAGGTAGCTCACGGAGACTCCCAGGTGCTGTGCGCACGCGCGCACGGTCCGCAGGGGGCCCTCCGGGGTGCCGAGCAGGGTCACGAACTCCGCGGCGACGGAGCCGGGCCGCGAGCACGGCGCGGGCGGGTCCGGTGCCGGATGGGGTGCGGGCAGCCGCGCCGCCCGCACCACCAGGACGTGCAGCAGAGCCCGCAGCACGCTCTGGAACCCCTGGGCGCCCGCGCGGTACTCACCGTCCAGATCGGCGACGAGCCGCGCGGTCCGGTCCGCCGCGTCGCCGGGGAGTTCGAGCCAGGACCGCCGGCCGAGCCCCCGCAGCGCGTGCCGGTCCGCGGGGTGGTCCAGGAGGAAGTCGTCGGTGAAGAGGATGACGCGCCCCTCCAGACCGGCCACACCCTCCCAGTGGTGGACCTGGCCGGGTGCGACGAAGCACAGGTTCGGCGGCCGCAGCGCGAAGCGGGTCAGATCGACGACGTGGCTGCCGGTGCCGCCGGTGACGTGGACGATCTCGTGGAAGGTGTGCCGGTGCGGGAACGACGCGCGTGACATCGGCCCGATCGTGTCGAACGTGCCGATGGCGAACGGCAGCGCGTTGGGCATGGGCACCTCCAGGCGATGCGTCGGCATGCCTTCCGCACCGGGTAATCCGCTGTTCCCCTCGCCGGGCAAGACCGTTGTGCCGCGCATGCGTACGCTCCTCACCACGACCGGAGGCTGGTCCAGACCAGCCGGGCCCCCACCATGGCACGCACGGTCACCGGCGGGCAGAGGGCGGCCACGGTCCGCCACTGGGCCGAGGGAGGCTCCCGGCGCGACAATGGTGGTGCGGAGCACGCCTGCCGTCGGCGGAGAGGCGGGACAGGGATGCCGTACATAACGGTCACGGCGCTGAGCCACCCAGGGCTCGTGCGCGATCACAACGAGGACAGTCTGGTCGTCGGCCCATGGACCCTGTGCGGGACCATGACCGAGAACCCGCAGACCTTGGGGTTCCCGCTCGGCAACCCCCTCGTCGTCGCGGTCGCCGACGGCATCGGCGGCCAGCCCGGCGGCGAGGTGGCCAGCGGCCTCGTCGCACGGCAGTTGGCGTTGCTCGGGCACTCGCTGGACAGCGAGCAGGCCGTTCATGACGCGCTGAACGCCTGCAATCACGCCGTGTACGCGGCCGCCGAGCGCGACCCGGAGCTGACCACCATGGGGACGACGGTCGCGGGTGTCGTGGTCCTCGGGAAGGAACTACTGGTGTTCAACGTCGGTGACAGCAAGGTGCTCGACGTGAGCCGCAGCGGCACACGCGGGACGCTCCGCCAGGTGAGCGTCGACGACAGCCCGCCGCCGGCGCCGGGCCGGCGCACCACGTCGATCGTCACGCAGGCGCTCGGCGGCGCGCTGCGGTTCAGCGCCGTCACGCCGCACGTCAGCACGTCGCCGCTCGTCGGGGGTGAACGCTTCCTGGTGTGCACCGACGGCCTGACCGACCCCGTGCCCGAGGACACCGTCCACGAACTCCTCGCGGCCCACGACGGCGGACGGGCGGTCTTCGAACTGTGGAAGGCCGCCATCGAAGCCGGCGGCCCCGACAACATCACGCTCGCGCTGATCACCGTCGTCGACGACGACTAGCCGCACGGTCCTGAGCACCGTCAGCCACCCGTACGCGACGAGCAGGACTGCGCCCGCTGAGAAGCCGGTGACTGCTGATGCGATCACGTACGCTCGGCGGATGGCGAAGTATTTTGACGTGCACCCCGAGAACCCCCAGCCGCGCAGCATCAGCACCGTGGCCGACAGCATCCGCTCCGGCGCGCTGATCGCGTATCCGACGGACTCCTGTTTCGCGCTGGGATGCCAGCTCGGCAATCGCGACGGCCTCGACCGGATCCGGAAGATCCGGAACCTCGACGATCGCCACCACTTCACCCTGGTGTGCGAGAACTTCGCGCAGCTGGGTCAGTTCGTGCACGTCGACAACGACGTGTTCCGTGCCATCAAGGCCGCGACGCCGGGCAGTTACACCTTCATCCTCCCCGCGACGAAGGAGGTGCCGCGCCAGCTCCTGCACCCGAAGAAGAAGACCGTCGGCGTGCGGATCCCCGACCATGTCGTCACGCAGGCCCTGCTCACCGAGCTCGGTGAGCCGCTGCTCTCCAGCACGCTGCTCCTGCCCGACGAGGAGGAGCCGCTGACGCAGGGCTGGGAGATCAAGGAACGGCTCGACCACCAGGTGGACGCCGTGGTCGACTCCGGTGACTGCGGCACGAGCCCGACCACGGTCATCGACTTCTCCGGCGGTGAGGCCGAGATCGTGCGCCGCGGGGCGGGCGACACCTCGCGGTTCGAGTAGTCGCGCGGGTCAGCCGGTGAGACCGGTGACCCGCATCGTGATGTTCAGGCGGCCCGAGGTCAGTCCTGTGGCGGGGTCCGCGGTGCCCTCGTGGACCTTGGGCACGCCGTGGAAGATGTAGCGGGAGGGGCCGCCGAACACGAACAGGTCGCCCGAGGCCAGTTCGATGTCGGTGTAGGGCTTGGTGCGGGTCTCCGTGTTGCCCACGCGGAAGACGCACGTGTCGCCGATGGAGAGGGAGACCACCGGGGCCGAGGACCGCTCGTCCTTGTCCTGGTGCATGCCCATCTTGGCCTGCCCGTCATAGAAGTTGATCAGCGCCGTGTCCGGGGTGTAGTCGGCCGCGGCCGCCGCTTCTCCGTACGCCGCCGTCAGCGCCCGGCGGCCAAGATCGACCATCCAGTCCGGGAACGCGGCGACCCGCAGGCCGTTCACGTCACCGGCGATGCGCGTGTACTGGTAGGGCTGCCAGTGCCAGCCGACGCACACCGTCTGCACGGACATCACCCCGCCGCGCGGCAGCTCGGTGTGGCGGATCGGCACCGGCCCGGTGGCCCAGTCGCGGCACGCCGTGACGAGTTCGCGCTGCTGCTCCAGGGTGAGCCAGTCCGGCACGTGCACCGCGCCGGGGGCGACCTCCATGGTGGGGCGGGGGATCAGCGCGCTCACGCGGTCACCTCGGCGGGCAGGTGGGTGGTGACCCAGCGGTGCCGTACGTCCCAGGTGGCGCCGTCGGGGGTGGCGCCGCGCAGGCCGTGGAGGACGTCGTACCCGGCGAGCGCGGGAACGCGGGAGTCCCGCAGGGAGGCGAAGGCGTAGGTGCGGGCAGGGTCCCAGTCGGTGGAGCGGCGCAGGCGGCGGGCCAGTTGGGCGAGGCCGAGCGGAGCCGCGGCCATGACCCAGGCGTCCGGGATCTCCGCGGTCAGCCGGTGCGCGGGGCGCAGCCAGGACGCGGCCGTCTCGGGCCAGCTCACCGTGGTGAGGACGGTGCCGCCGCGGGCCGTCCACGCGGCGGCGAAGGCGTCGGCGGGGGGCCCGGGGGGC